>CALJUA010000064.1 GCA_937975715.1 uncultured Candidatus Planktophila sp. | reverse complement strand
TCACTTGGATTCATGGAGCGAAGTCTAACCTGCGAGCCCTCGAGAAAGCGTGAAGATTGCTATTGAAGCGGCCGCTGAGAGATTGAGGCTTTCAGCACGTCCTGCCATCGGAATAGTGACTTCAGTAATGTCAGATTGCGAGATGCCAAGAGCTTTTGCATCCACTCCCCTGGCTTCATTTCCGAATACAGAGATATATGAATCAGTAAGAGGCAGATCAAGAATCGATTTACGTGCATGCGATGACATCAATAGAGGTCGAGCGCTTGGAATCAGCGAAGCTACCTCTGCAAAGGAAACTGATTCATAGAGCGGAAGATGCCATAGCGATCCCGCAGTTGCACGCACCACCTTCGGAGAATACATATCTACGCTACCGGGTGATGTAATCACTGCATCGACACCCATCGCATCTGCTGTGCGCAAGATGGTGCCAGCATTTCCTGGATCTTGAATTTCATGTAAGTAGACAATTCGAGCTGCAGCTTTTGTCGCGAGTGTGGAAAGTTCTGTAATTTCGCGACGCGGAAGCACGCAGAGGGCAAGAACACCCTGCGGAGTAACAGTTGAAGTCATTTCAGCCATTACTGCGTCCGTTACTTCAACGACATCAATCTCATTGAGATCAAAGTCAGATAATTTTAAGAGACCGGAATTTGTGACATAGAGATGTTTGATAAATGGCGTGCTCTTAGAAGTCAGCGCTTCACGTGCTGCCTGCAATCCCTCTGCAACAAAGAAGCCTGCGCTCCGTCTCTCTTTAACGCCTCGAGAACCAATAAGAGCCTTCACTCGCGCAACGTGTGGCGAGTGAAGGCTCTCTATCATTGGAATTAATGAGCTGACTAAAGATTACTTCTGAGCTGCTGCTACGTGTGTGCGAGCAACTTCAACAAGTACCTTGAATGCAGCTGGATCGTTTGTTGCGATATCTGAAAGAACACGACGATCGACTTCAAGACCTGCAAGCTTGAGGCCCTGGATCAAACGGTTATATGTAAGACCGTTCTCACGTGCTGCTGCATTAATACGCTGGATCCAGAGCTGACGGAAGTCGCCCTTCTTATCCTTGCGGTCATTAAATGCATAGACCATTGAGTGCGTTACTTGCTCCTTCGCCTTTGTGAAAAGACGTGAGCGCTGTCCGCGATATCCGCTTGCACGCTCGAGGGTTGTGCGACGCTTCTTAGCTGCGTGTACTCCGCGCTTTACTCTCATCGGTTATCCCCCTTACTTCAAACCAAGCATGCGCTTGGCTGTCATTGTGACGGTTGGCTTTGCTGACTGTTCTTGGCTCATACGACGAGTAACACGTGATGACTTGTGCTCCAAAAGGTGGCGCTTGCCTGCACGCTCATGCATGATCTTTCCTGAACCTGTAACGCGAAAAGTCTTCTTCGCGCCACTGTGGGTCTTCATCTTTGGCATTTCATTCTCCTATTACTTGATACTGCGTCGTTAGCGAAAAATTATTCTGCTGCCGCGATTTCGGCAGCTTTTGCTTTAGCAGCACGCGCTGCCTTCTGCTCTGCAACTGCCTCGGTCTTCTTCTTTGTTGGACCGAGCACCATCGTCATATTTCGCCCCTCCTGCTTTGGGGCAAATTCAACGAAGGCAATCTCTTTCACATCTTCTGCAAGACGTTGCAAGAGCTTGAAGCCGAGCTCTGGACGAGTTTGTTCGCGTCCACGGAACTTCATTGTGATCTTCACCTTGTCGCCACCCTTGAGGAACTTCTCAACTGCTGAGCGCTTTGTCTCATAGTCGTGATTTTCAATCTTCGGAGTTAGGCGAACTTCCTTGACAACAATGTGAGTCTGATTCTGACGAGCTTCGCGTGCCTTCTGTGCAACTTCGTACTTGTACTTTCCGAAGTCCATGATCTTGCATACGGGTGGATTGGCCTCAGCTGCGATCTCAACGAGATCGAGTCCGATTTCATCCGCCATCGCCAAAGCAGCTTCGATATCTACGACTCCTACTTGCTCGCCTGTGTAATTAATCAGACGAACTTGTGGCGTGCGGATTCGATCATTGATGCGTGGGTCAGTGGAGATTTGATATTCCTTTGTTCGGTTTCGTGTAACCAAAGCGCTGCGAAAGATGAATGCGCACCGAACAAGAAAACCCTTGAAGGGTTTTACCTGACAAACCAATCCGAGCTAAACGCTTGCGGAGGTGGGAGTGCGAACTCCTCTTGCAGCAGCCGAGGCTACTGGTCTGGGGAGAGTCTAAAGGATGAGCGCTCGGATGAGAAATTGGGGCGTTTTACCGCATATCGACGAGGGCGTTTGGCGCCATTTCGGGACAGCTATCCCCCGGTGCGATGACTCCTTCAAAATGCCACCACTCGTTGGCATAGACGCGACATAGTCCGAAGCGTGCTCCATTGGCCTCGAGCCAGGCAGCGCCGAGGCGATCTCCTGGATAGTTCACATCAATGGCTAAGCCGTGAGGATGGTGCGAAAACTGCGGAGGTAAAACCCACTTAGCCGCTTCGGTCTCACTTCCATACTTTTTAATTGCATTGGCGAAGAGAACTGCCTGTCGTTCTTCATTACGAAAACCTGAAGTGATGTAAAGGTGCACACCTGCACGTCCTGCAGCTGTCGCAGCCGCTTCAAAGCGAGTCTGTAAGAGCGGATCGATTTCAGTGACGATGCCAGTAGCGGTTGCGCTTTCCATGATTGGAGAGTTACCAAGAGAAATGAGTGGCGCTGCACATTGATCTGCCGTTGTTACCCGTATCGATGCAGATGAGGCATCAAAGCAAGAGAGAGTTGGAGGCAATTCTGGTTCGAGAGAAATTGTTCCAGTTGAGAGAGCAGTAATTGCTCCAATTACCAGCGATGTAAAGATCGCTGCAATAGGTAAGTGCTCTTTAGCCACCCATTGCATGATATCCACCATCAACGTGGATGATCTCTGCCGTGGTCTTTGGGAACCAATCACTTAACAAAGCAACAGTTGCCTGTGCTGCCGGAACAGGATCAGTGACATCCCACGCCATTGGGCTGCGTTCATCCCATAGCTCCTTGAAGCGAGCAAATCCTGGAATTGATTTTGCAGCAACTGTACTGATAGGACCTGCTGCAACAAGATTGACGCGAATATTCTCTTTGCCGAGATATTTCGCCAGGTAGCGACTTGTGGATTCGAGAGCAGCCTTTGCAATTCCCATCCAGTCATAGAGTGGCCAAGCAACCTGTGCGTCAAAATCTAGACCAACAACTGAACCACCATTTGTCAGTAATGGACGACATGCAAGTGTGAGTGACTTCAGTGAATATGCAGAGATATGCACTGCAGTTGATACATCTGGCCATTCAGTATTGAGGAAGTTTCCGCCCAGCGCTGACTCGGGCGCAAAACCAATAGAGTGCACAACGCCATCAAGGTGAGGAAGGTGCTTACGTATTTCATCCGCAAGACCATCAAGGTGTTCTTGATTGGTGACATCAAGTTCAATGATGGGTGGCACCTGTGGAAGTCGGCCCGCAATTCGTGTGGTCAAACTCAGTCCTCGGCCGAAACCAGTCAGGACTACATTGGCACCTTCTTCTTGAGCAAGACGCGCAATATGGAAGGCGATAGATCCATCTGTGAGAACTCCTGTGACCAAGATGTTTTTGCCTTGAAGGATTCCCATGTTAATGACCCATTCCTAATCCGCCATCAACTGGAATCAATGCACCAGTGATGTAGCTTGCTTGTGGTGATGCAATAAATGTTACGACATCAGCGATTTCATCCGCGGTACAAAAACGCCCAAGAGGCACTTGACCGGCGATATCAGAACGCCTCTTCTCATCTAATTCGGCTGTCATATCTGTTTCAACGAAGCCTGGGGCGATGACATTTGCAGTAATTCCGCGGCTGCCGAGTTCGCGGGCAAATGATCGAGCCATTCCAACAAGACCTGACTTCGAAGCAGAATAGTTGACCTGACCAGCAGCGCCAACTCCCCCAACAACTGAGCCAATGAAGATAAGGCGGCCACGCTTGAGCTTAAGCAAGCCTTTTGTTGCGCGCTTTGAAACACGGAATGCACCAGTGAGATTGGCATCAATTACACTTTCAAAATCTTCATCGCTCATGCGCATAACAAGCGTATCTTTAGTAATTCCAGCATTGGCGACGATGATCTCGGGTTGCCCAATCTCGGCCTCAATCTTTGCAAAGCCAGCATCAACGGATTCAGTTGATGTGACATCCATCTGAACTGCATCGAACCCCTCTGGTGGAGTTCCGCTGCGGTAGGTGATCACAACGCGATGGCCGGCGGCTTTCAGGCTCTGGGCGATTGCTAGGCCAATACCGCGATTGCCACCTGTGACGAGTGCAATAGAAGAAGTTTCGCTCATGGAGGGAAACTTACCCGTTACTTCTGCGTAAGTACGATTTTCAGTGTGCCTTTATCTCTCGCGCCTCTTACTCTTACCTCATGAAACCCTCCAAGAAGAGCGTGAACGCTAGCCCTGAGAGTTTCTCGATTACCTCAGCCCCCAAGAGCTTAAAGAACGATCTTGCCTCTCGTCAGAAGAGATATCTGATCTCGATGATTATTCGAACAATATGTTTCTTGCTCACAGTTGCACTTCCAAGCCCTTATCGCTGGTTCGCTCTCGTCGGTGCAATGTTCTTGCCGTATATCGCCGTGGTCATCGCCAACGCTGGTCGTGAAACTGTAATTCCGGGCGCGAATATCTTAAGTAAGAGGCCGCGCGGAATTGAGTAAGAAAGAAAGTTATTCGTTTCTCAAAAGCCTTCTCGCACTCCTTCTCATCGCTGGATGTATCTGGGCAGCTCAGTGGCAATTCCACCGCGGTGTAGCTCGCCACGATCGCAATGCACAGATAACTTCTCATATTGATTTGCCTGTCGCGCCTCTCGAAAGCGTTTCTAAGAATCCTCAAAAGAACGAATGGCAGAGAGTTTCAGTGACCGGATCCTTCGATGCTGACCGGCAAATACTTTTGCGCAATCGTTATTTTGAAGGCAAATATGGATTTGAAATTCTGACTGCTTTTTCCTCAACGGATGGCGAAAAGTTCTGGGTCGATCGAGGTTGGATTCAAGCAGGTGCCACTGCAACAGAGCAGCCAGAGATTCCAAACTTGCCGACAGGCGAGGTAACTATTGTTGGAAGAATTCGACTTGATACATCACTGCCTCAGGGCAATTTTTTCGCTATCCCTACGGGAAAACACAGCGGATTAATCTCCGAAGCGAATGCACAATCAAGCAATACAGAATTGGGCATTCAATCCGATTTCTACCTCGATTTACTCTCTGGGAATCGCCAAGAACTCAATCCTGCAGTACCGGCTGAAGTTCCAGAACTATCCGATGGGCCGCACTTTGCATATGCTCTGCAGTGGGTCATCTTCGCTGGGTTAGTGATCTACGGTCGTATCTTGATTCGTCGTGAGGTCTTGTCTCGAGAAGAGATCTGAGTAGAGACCAGAGGCCTTCATCAATTCGAGATGAGTGCCTCGTTCGACAATCTTGCCATCGTTTACAACAAGAATTTGATCTGCATCCATCACAGTGCTTAAACGATGAGCAATCACCAGTGAAGTCCTGCCTACGAGTGCAGTTTTCAGAGCTTCCTGCACTAACTCTTCATTCTCTGAATCTAAGTGAGCGGTGGCTTCATCGAGAATCACGATTGCAGGAGCTTTAAGAAGCATTCGAGCTATTGCCAAGCGTTGCTTCTCTCCCCCAGAGAGACGATGGCCTCGCTCTCCCACCATCGTGTCCAAACCATTGGGGAGACTCTCAATGAGGTTCCAGATTTGCGCTGATTTGCATGCGGCAATGAGTTCGGAATCTGTGGCGTCGCTCTTTGCATAGCGAAGGTTTTCAGCGATTGTTTCGTGGAAGAGATGTGGATCTTGAGCAACTACTCCGATTTGATTGCGGAGAGATTGAAGAGTGAAGTCACGGATATCTCTTCCATTGATCGAGATAGAGCCCGAAGTGACATCATAAAGTCGAGGCATCAGCGCAGAGAGAGTTGTCTTTCCCGCACCAGATGGTCCGACGATAGCAGTGAGAGTTCCTGCCTTAGCTGTGAATGAGATGCCCTTAAGAATTTCTCCGCTTTCAACAAGCTCTTTCTTAGCAACGGACTCGAGAGATGCAAGCGAGATTTCATCTGCCTTCGGGTAGCTGAAGTAAATCTCACTCACAACAATCTCTGCGCTGCCTGAGTGAAGCTCAACTGCACCTGGCTTCTCCTTCACCATTGGATGGAGATCGAGTACTTCAAAGATTCGTTCAAATGAAACGAGAGATGTCATGACCTCAACGCGAACATTGGAGAGCGCTGTGAGCGGACCATAGAGGCGGGCCAAAAGAGCAGTCAGAGCAAGAAGTGTTCCTACAGAAATCGAACCATTGATTGCCATATGTCCGCCGAAGCCATATGCAACTGCAGTTGCAACTGCAGCAACGCTTGTGAGCGATGTAAAGAAGAGCCTGTTGAGCATTCCCATCTGGATGCCGATATCTGCAACTTTACGAGCACGAGCAGAGAAGAGTTTTGATTCTTTCTCAGGTTCGCCGTAGAGAGATACGAGGATTGCCCCCGATACGTTGAAACGCTCGGTCATTGTGCTCGACATTTTTGCATTGAGATCAAAAGACTCACGAGTCAACTGTTGAATCTTGCGGCCCACCCATTTGGTTGGATAGATAAAGAGCGGAAGCAGAACCAGGGCAATTACGGTGATCTGCCATGAGAGGAAGAACATCGTTCCGGCTACAAGAATGAGCGTAAAGCCATTGCTGACAACACTGGAGAGAGTAGAAGTAAAAGCTTGTTGAGCGCCCATGACATCTGAATTGAGGCGCGAAATCAGGGCACCAGTCTGTGTGCGAGTAAAGAAGGCTACGGATTGTCGCTGCACATGAGAGAAGAGCTGAGTGCGCAAATCAAAGATCAAGCCTTCGCCAATGCGCGCAGAGAACCAACGTCCAATGACATTAAAGAGCGCATCGAGTACTGCAAGTCCGCCGACAGCAAGTGCCAGCTGTGTAACTAGGGCAGCATTCTTGGGTATAACAGCATCGTCGATTAACTTACGTAGAATTAACGGCGTACTGATAATTAAAATTGCATCGATGATGACAGTTATCAGAAAGAAGAAGATCTGCCGCTTGTAAGGAGATGCGTAACCGATGATGCGCTTAAGTGTGCCTGGTTTGAGCTTTTGAGATTTAACCGATGGGTCTGCGGTCATTGACCGCATCGCCATCCATACTGCATGTTGGCTCATAGAGAGTTACTTAGACTGTAAAGCCAAGTGCGCGAAGTTGTTCGCGGCCATCATCCGTAATCTTGTCTGGACCCCAAGGTGGCATCCATACCCAGTTGATTCGAACATCGTCTACGAGGGGCGCAAGTGCCTGTCGAGTCTGATCTTCAATCACATCCTGCAATGGGCAGGCTGCAGATGTAAGAGTCATGTTGAGGACGGCAATATTGTTCTCATCGACCATTGCATCATAGATAAGGCCGAGGTCAACAACGTTGATACCTAGCTCTGGGTCAACGACATCCTTCATCGCCTCAGTTACATCATCAACTTGTGCTGTCATATCCCTATCCTACTTCTCTTCCTTACTGTGCGCCTGCACAGAAGCATCTTTAAAGGCCATCCATCCCAAGAGCGCACATTTGATTCGCGCTGGGTACTTAGAAACTCCGGCTAGCGCCACAGCGTCCTCGAGCACTTCTGCATTTCCTTCTTCAGAACCTTTGCTATGCATTAAATGCAAGAAATCCTCTGATATCGCGTTCGCCTCTTCTAAAGATTTTCCAACGAGGAGGTCGCTCATAATGGAGGTACTTGCCTGGGAGATAGAACATCCCACGCCCTCCCAATTGATAGAAAGGACCTTTTCTCCATCAAGCTTTACTCCGAGAGTTACCTCATCGCCACAACTTGGATTGACATGATGCACCTGCGCATCGTTATCGGCTTCCAGGTGTTTATTCTGAGGGTTTTTATAGTGATCGAGAATCACTTCTTGATAGAGGTTATCGAGTTGCATTATCGACCAAAGTATTTCTGAGCATCGAGAATTCCGGCGACCAGTGCATCGCAATCATCTTGAGTGTTGTAGAGATAGAGAGAAGCGCGAGTAGTAGCAGGAACGCCCATCTTGCGATTGAGAGGCCATGCGCAGTGATGCCCGGTCCGGACTGCAATTCCTTGGCTATCCAGGAACTGACCTAAGTCATGTGGATGAATATCGCCGAATGTAAATGAGATTGATCCGCCACGAGATTCAGTGCTTGTCGGCCCCACAACAGTTAACCCGTCAACAGTTGTAAATTTCTCAAGCAAGTACTTAGTCAGTGACAACTCATGAGCGTGGATTGCATCCATGCCGATGCGATCGAGATAGGTGAGCGCTGCGCCAAGTCCTGCCGCCTGCGCCATGTTAGGTACACCTGCCTCAAACTTGCGCGGAGCTGGCGCCCATGTTGCATCTGTCATCGTGACGGTTTCAATCATTGAACCACCGGTGAGAAATGGTGGAAGCTCGGCGAGAAGTTCGCTTCTCCCCCACATGACACCAATGCCTGTTGGACCTACAGCTTTATGGCCTGAGAAGACTAGAAAGTCAACGCCAAGTTCTGTCACATCGAGCTTCATGTGAGGAACTGATTGGCAAGCATCCAAAACTACAACCGCACCGACCTGATGCGCACGCGCAACAATTGCATCTAGCGGGTTGATTGTTCCGAGAACGTTAGATTGATGCGTCAATGCAACAACTTTTGTCTTCTCGGTGATGATTGAATCAATGGCAGATAGATCGAGGCGACCTTCTGGGGTGACATCAAACCAAGAGAGAGTTGTGCCTGTTCGAGCTGCTAACTGCTGCCAAGGAATGAGATTGGCGTGGTGTTCCATCTCAGTAACAACGATTCCATCGCCAGCGCTGAGATGAAAACGATTTCCCGCAGCAGCGTTTCCCATCGCGTAGGCGATGAGGTTAAGTGACTCGGTCGCACTCTTCGTGAAGACGACTTCATCTACCGATGCACCTATGAACTGGGCAACGATTTCTCGCGCACCTTCATAAATATCAGTAGCTTCTTCTGCTAATTGATGAGCACCTCTATGAACAGCTGCGTTGTGTAGACGATAGAAATCGAGCTCTGCATCTATGACTACCTGTGGCTTCTGGCTAGTTGCTCCGGAATCTAGGTAGACAAGGCGCTTGCCATCGCGGATTGTCCGATCAAAGATCGGAAAATCCTTACGAATGGCGAGAGCATCGAAAGTCATTATTAGGCGCCTACGTACTCCGCATAACCGTTAGCTTCAAGCTTTTCAGCAAGCTCTGGGCCACCTTGCTCAACAACTTTTCCTGCCGCAAATACATGTACGAAATCTGGCTGGATATAACGCAAGATGCGTGTGTAGTGAGTGATCAGAAGAACGCCGAGGTTATTTGCTTCCTTGGCACGAACAACGCCTTCAGAAACGATGCGAAGAGCGTCGACATCGAGGCCTGAGTCTGTCTCATCGAGGATTGCAAACTTTGGCTTCAAGAGTTCGAGCTGCATGATTTCATGGCGCTTCTTCTCACCACCAGAGAAACCTTCGTTGACATTGCGCTGTGCAAAAGAAGGATCCATCTTGAGGCCTTCCATAGCTGACTTTACTTCACCTACCCACTCGCGAAGCTTTGGAGCTTCACCGCGAAGTGCGGTTGCTGCTGTACGCAAGAAGTTGGAGACAGAAACGCCAGGGACTTCAACCGGATACTGCATAGCCAAGAAGAGACCAGCCTTTGCGCGCTCATCGACAGACATCTCAAGGACATCTGCGCCATCGAGAGTCACTGTGCCACCTGTGATGGTGTACTTAGGATGACCTGCAATTGAGTATGCAAGCGTTGACTTACCGGAACCGTTAGGTCCCATGATTGCGTGTGTTTCACCTGACTTAATTGTGAGGTCGACTCCCTTAAGAATCTCTTTCACGCCTTGTTCTGTATCAACAGTTACTTTTAAACCACGAATTTCTAATGTGCTCATTGCGGACTCCATTACTTCTCAATCGTGACGGAGTCTCCGTCAACGCGTACTGAATATTTCTTGACTGGCATAACAGCTGGTGGTGTCAGAGCTTCACCTGAGCGGAGATCAAACTCTGCTCCGTGAAGCCAGCACTCAATTTTGTAATCAGTGATGTCACCCTCTGAAAGAGATGCATCAGAGTGGCTGCAGGTATCTCCGATGGCGAAGACTTCATCCCCAATACGAGCTACGCAGATGGATTCGCCATCTTTCTCGATACGGACAGGCTTGCCCGATACCAACGTTGCGAAAGAAAGATCGGACATTACTTACCTGCTCTTTCAAGTTCGCCATCGATGCGTGTCATGAGGCGCTCTTGGATTTCTTCGTTGCCGATAAGTGAAATAACTTCATTGAAGAATCCACGTACAACAAGGCGACGAGCATCTGCCTCTTGGATACCGCGAGACATTAAGTAGAAGAGTTGTTCATCGTCGAAACGGCCTGTTGTTGATGCGTGGCCTGCACCAACAATCTCTCCTGTTTCAATCTCGAGATTGGGAACTGAATCGGCTCGCGCGCCATCTGTGAGAAGCAAGTTGCGATTGAGCTCATAGGTATCTGTACCTTCTGCTGCGGCACGGATATAGACATCGCCAATCCAAACGGTGTGTGCATCCTTGCCTGCAAGTGCACCCTTGTAGTTAACGTTTGACTTTGCATGTGGAACTGCATGATCAACGTGCATACGGTGTTCGAAGAACTGTCCCTCTGTCGCAAAGTAGACACCCTGCAAGTCAGCCGATGCGCCAGGTCCAACAAATTCAACCTTGGGCAACAAGCGAACAACATCTCCGCCAACAGTGACGTGGATTGCCTTGAGTGAAGCATCACGATCGATAATTGCATTGTGGGTAGCTGCATAAACAGTCTTTGCTCCCCACTCTTGCAATGAGATGAAGGTCAGATCAGATCCTGGAGCGAGAACAATCTCGAGATCTTCTGCAAGGTGAGTGTCGCCAGTGTTTTCGAGGATGACAGTTGCCTTTGCGTGTTCTGCAAGACGAATCTGAACGCGTGAGAGCTCTGCTGAATCTACTCCCCCGCAACAACGGTTGAGGAAGATTGGATTTTCTACAACTGTGTTCTTCTCAATGGCGAGAATTGCACCATCAGAGGTGTGATTGCGAACGCGATTAACAACCGCATCATCGCTTGGTGATGTAGCTGTTATCGCTGAACGAGTAAATGAGACTCCAGGTGATGCGATGCCGTTGAGAGTCAGAGACTCGCGATCTGAAGGCTTTGCACTTCCATCATGAAGGCCAGCCAAACGCTTGAGGGGCGTAAAACGCCATGCCTCTTCACGACCAGTCGGTGTGTGATTTTCTAGAAGGTTGGATTGGAGCGTTGACATTAACCGACGGCTCCTTCCATCTGAAGTTCAATCAAGCGATTGAGTTCGAGTGCGTACTCCATAGGAAGTTCGCGTGCAATCGGTTCGATAAATCCACGAACAATCATCGCCATCGCTTCATCTTCATTGAGGCCACGTGACATCAAGTAGAAGAGCTGGTCATCCGAGATCTTAGAAACTGTTGCCTCGTGTCCCATGGAGACATCATCTTCACGGATATCTACGTATGGATATGTATCAGAGCGAGAGATCGTATCTACAAGGAGCGCATCACATTTCACAGTCGATGCAGAGTGGTGAGCGCCTTCATTGATCTGAACAAGACCGCGGTATGAAGTACGGCCTCCACCGCGAGCAACAGACTTAGAAATTACAGATGATGATGTGTATGGAGCTGCGTGAACCATCTTTGCGCCTGAATCTTGGTGCTGACCAGGGCCTGCAAATGCGAGTGAGAGAGTTTCACCCTTTGCATGAGGACCCATCAACATGACAGCTGGATACTTCATAGTCACCTTGGATCCGATATTTCCATCGACCCATTCCATTGTTGCGCCTTCTTCACAGACTGCGCGCTTGGTGACGAGGTTGTAAACGTTGTTAGACCAGTTTTGAATTGTGGTGTAACGAACGCGTGCACCCTTCTTGACGATAATCTCAACTACAGCTGAGTGCAATGAGTCAGATTTGTAGATAGGTGCAGTACAGCCTTCCACGTAGTGAATGTATGAATCTTCATCAGCGATGATCAGCGTACGTTCGAACTGACCCATGTTCTCTGTATTGATGCGGAAGTATGCCTGCAAAGGAATATCAACGTGGACGCCCTTTGGAACATAGATAAATGAACCACCAGACCAAACAGATGTATTGAGTGCTGCGAACTTGTTATCTCCTACAGGAATAACTGTTCCGAAGTACTCTTTAAAGAGCTCTGGATGCTGCTTCAAACCGCTATCTGTATCAAGGAAGATGACGCCCTGCTTTTCGAGGTCTTCACGAATTGAGTGATAGACAACTTCTGATTCGTACTGCGCAGCGACACCCGAAACCAAGCGCTGCTTCTCTGCCTCTGGAATACCGAGACGGTCATATGTGTTCTTGATTTCTTCCGGAAGGTCATCCCACGTTGCAGCCTGCTTCTCAGTTGAACGCACGAAGTATTTGATGGTGTCGAAGAAAATGCCCGAGAGGTCTGATCCCCATGATGGCATCGGCTTCTTATCGAAGAGAGCTAAACCTTTGAGGCGAAGATCGAGCATCCACTGAGGCTCTGACTTCTTTGCGCTGATATCGCGAACGACATCTTCATTGAGACCACGCTTTGCGTTGGTACCAGCATCGTTGCCGTCGGACCATCCGTACTCGTAATTGCCGAGTCCTTCGAGTTCTGGGTGTGCAGTTGTCATGAGCGCGCCTTTCCAGACGTTAGGGTTTTCTTCTCTGAATTTTTTTGAGCTGAAATCTTTGGTACAAATGTTGTGCAAACGCCATCGCCATGCGCAATCGTTGCTAGACGCTGAACATGTGTTCCGAGTACTTTTGAAAAGAGCTCGGTCTCTGCTTCACAGAGCTGAGGGAACTCAGCGGCAACATGCGCAATCGGGCAATGATGCTGACAAAGCTCTTCACCGAGTTCGCGAGGTGCCACAGTTGTTGCATAGCCTTCTTGATTGAGAAATTCGGCGAGACCCGCGCTGAGGTTCTTATTCTTTGCAAGAATTGGTTCTGCACGACGCCCCATCTCATCTGCACGAAAACGTGCAAAGAGACTGACAAGATGTGGGCCAGATTGAGCGGTGATAAATTTCAGGGCAGCAACTGCGAGATCGTCATACGAGTGTTCAAACTTTTCGCGACCCGCATCAGTCATGACAAAGACTTTCGATGGACGGCCACGCCCACGTGCTAAGGCGCTATGAGGTTCGCGGGCTTCCAGAATTCCGTCCGCAATCAGGTGGTCGAGGTGGCGGCGCACGCCAGCTGGAGTCAGTCCCAGGCGCTCCCCAATCACAACAGCGGTAGATGGCCCATTTTCGAGAACCGAACGGACCACCGCATTGCGGGTGCTGAGCTCGTCGATTTTCACAACAGTATTGTGTCGTAATTCCCGCCACCCCGCCACTTGGCACGCTCGCATGGTCCACGCTCGGTAGGCTTGTGCGCATGTCAGCTACTCGACTCCTTACACCGGTAGCTCGCCTCCTCTTATCCCTTCAAGCCCTCTTAGTTCTCACAGGTGGAGCCGTTCGAGTCACGGGTTCTGGACTTGGATGCCCCACATGGCCTGAATGCACAGCCGATTCCTATACCCCCGTTGAAGGCCAAGCAGAAGGCGCGCTACATGCCTGGATTGAATTCGGAAATCGACTCCTGACATTTCTACTTTTCTTTACCGCCGTTGCAATGGTTCTCATTGTCATCAGAGCAAAACGTCGCGATCTCCGATTGCTCTCTCTTTCACAAGTAGCAGGAATCTTTGGTCAGGCAATCTTGGGTGGCATCACCGTATTAACAAAACTCAATCCATTGGCAGTTGCGTCTCACTTCATTCTTTCGATTCTTCTAATAGCTGCGGCACATTCTTTGTTAGTGAGAAGCGAAGCAAGCAGAATCGCTCAGCCACTTCGCACGAAATATCTCACCGCACATACTCTGCTGACTTTTATTGTTATTGCAGCAGGAACGATGGTGACGGGTGCTGGCCCACATGCCGGAGATTCTGAGACTCCTCGTCTCGATATTGCAATTGCAACTGTTGCAACTATTCATGGGTTCCTCGTAGTCGCACTTATTCTGCTTACTATCGCCGGCATCTACAAACGATTCAATAACTTTGCGGACGACACCCAGCGATATCTCTTGATATTTCTTGCAATCACTCTTGCCCAAGGCGTAATTGGTTACGCCCAATACTTATTGGGCGTTCCGGAAGGTCTAGTGGTTCTTCACTTACTTGGCTCATCAATACTTTGGATCGCAGCGTGGCGAGTTCGACTGACACAGTTCTATAGCTTCACTTAATTAACACAGGAGAAAAAATGGCGACAATGACCGGATGGACAGAGCTCGATGATCGCGCAGTTGCATACGCACGCGCTCTAGCTATGGATGCCGTACAGAAGGTTGGTAACGGCCACCCCGGTACAGCGATGACGCTCGCACCTGTTGCGTACAACCTATTCCAGCGCCACCTACGCCATGACCCATCTGACCCACAGTGGCTCGGTCGCGACCGCTTTGTTCTCTCATGCGGTCACTCATCACTGACTCTCTACACACAACTCTTCTTCAGCGGTTATGGCCTTGAAATGGAAGATATGCAGTCCTTCCGTACCTGGGGTTCACTCACACCAGGTCATCCTGAGTTCGGTCACACTGCCGGCGTTGAAACAACAACGGGGCCGCTCGGAGCAGGCGTTGCAACAGCGGTTGGAATGGCGATGGCAGCTCGATATGAGCGTGGGTTGCTTGATCCAACAGCCCCTGAAGGTGCATCAATCTTCGACCACGATATCTGGGTGCTCTGTTCTGATGGAGACCTTCAAGAGGGCGTCAGTGCTGAAGCATCTTCGCTTGCCGGTACACAAGCGCTTGGCAACCTCAACATGATTTACGACGATAACCGCATCTCTATCGAAGGCGACACTCATGTTTCATTTACTGAGGATGTCGCTGCACGTTACCGTGCCTACGGATGGCATGTTCAGGAAGTTGCAGCACTTGCAGATGGAAATATTGATTTGGTCGCACTCGATGCTGCGATGGTTGCAGCGAAAGCAGAGCGTAACAAGCCTTCTTTGATTCGCATGCACTCTGTAATTGCATGGCCAGCACCAAAGCTTCGCGGAACAGCTAAGTCACATGGCTCTGCACTTGGTGATGAAGAAATCGCTGCAACTAAGGTCGAGCTCGGGCTCAATCCAGAAGAGAAGTTTGCAATGCCTGCAGATGTATTCGCACATGTGCGTTCTGTTAAAGATCGTGGCGCTGCAGCTCATGCGCAATGGAATATAAAGTTTGA
>CALJUA010000063.1 GCA_937975715.1 uncultured Candidatus Planktophila sp. | reverse complement strand
AACATCGGTGACTGGAGTTCAGACGTGTGCTCTTCCGATCTGCGGTTCTCTATGTCGGAATCAATTTCTATATCGTAAGAAAGGAATTGTTTAGATGAAGTTCGTAGAATTTCGTATGCACTGTGGACTAGCCGATGGACTAGCAGGGTCCCTCCGTGTCATGTCTACTGCTGAACGTGCGAACCTTGTTAAGATGGATCAGTATATGTCTGACCTGATGAATTCCGTTAAACGGATGAGGGAGATTTTGGATGAAGAGATAAATATTCATCTAGCTTCCCGTCAGGTGTGAATTGCGGAGGGAGTCCCTTCCCTCTCCGATTCGCAAAAATCCAGCCCGCGTTTTACCACTTGCTTTGGCATTTCCAACGTGCTATCAAATCGTCTTTAGACAGGGGTATAGGGTACCTCAGAAAGATCATATATCATGAACGAACCTATTCGCATCACTCTTCCGTATCAGTTTAAGACTGCTGTGGGACTCATTAAGCGTAACGCTGAACAAATCGATGATATGCTTGATGATGTGGAGACTCAGGCAAAGGGTATTGATTCTGTAGCATTGCTGCAGATGGTTGATACCATTGAAGTTGCCACTCGTCTTGCGCGTACTGAGATTCATCGTGCGCTTAAGACGCATAACTACAACGCACGTCGATGAGATTTCTTCATAGGGTCCGCTGGCTTTTCAAGAAGCCACGGACCCTTGAGGAGATTTTTCAGAAGTATAATATCCAAACTTCTGAAGCTCCATCCGATTGTCCTGATGGATGGATCAATCACGTCGATGAATGCTTCGGACGTTTGTGTAATCTGGGATGGGACCGCAAGCTATTTCAAGTTAAAGAAAAATTTGGATGCCTTCGAATCTATCTCGATGGAGATGATTTCGATTCAGTGATGCAGGATATCATTCATAGTTACGAGGATCGCTCTAAACAAAAATGCGGGGTGTGTGGTGCGTATGCTAAGAAGGATGGTATTAACGTCGCACGATGTGATCAGCACTGTTCAGTCCAAGTTTGGTGATTGGTACTTCTGGAACATTCAGAATCCCTGTAAGTTAACGTTTAGGAGTCGAAAACCGAGGTAGTTATGCCGTTTCGTAGTTCGCACGGTAGAATCTATTGGTCGCATGGTAACTACGGCAGATTCATTGCTGAGCTACATGAAATTCTCACCGACGAACAACTTGTACAACTAAATGTATTCGAAGCTTATGCTCATACAGACGAAGGCTTCGCACACGATAAGTGTCAATCCCTAGCTGACATGCTGGAAATTTCGCAACCTAAACTTCCAACTGATGAAGCACGAATGCGTGCAGAATATTTAATCGAGGCGTTGCGTGAGGCACACGCTGCAAAGGAACCACTGAGGTTCACATGATTCAAGATCTATATAACGAAGCTTATGAGAATGGCGTTCGTGAAGAGCGTAAGCGTTTGACTAAATGGCTTAACGCACACAAAGCCATCAATAGATCCATTGATATCGACCGTTTACTTAAGTTCATAACTGAAGAATCAAAGATGGAGGCATAATGATTACAGCAGCACAGGCATACGCCCTTTCAATCATTGATCGAACCCCTAAGAAGGATCGACAAGCAGCGATTGATTATCTCTGCAGTGGTCTGGATGCACTTGGAAACCCGAAGGACGAGACAAATCGAATTCGAGTTTTCCTTGAGCAGCAGGTGCGAGAAGACCACTTGACAGTTGCCACTGCATGAGCTAAGTTTCACGTACATCGCGAGTCACCGTAACTCTCACCTCGTCTCCGGACGAGTCGCACTTTAAGTGCATGAGGCGTTCCTCAGACGCCGAATAACGGGTTAGACACGCGATTAGGGGAGGGACCGGCTAGTCTCCCGGTTCCTCCCCGCCACCCCTTTGTATCGAGAGATTGAGGCGCGGCCCCCCATCATTCAATAGGCTTTCATTGACTGAGGAAATAGGCTTAGAGGGACTGAGATGAATCCCCCCGTCGTAGAGAGACTGAGAGTAATGCTGCATTTCTCTATAGGAATTGTTTATAAATAATATAGAGACTGAGGAACTGGGCGATCGGTTATGAGAGACTAAGGAACTGGGCGATCAGCTATAAGGAATATATATGCTTGAGACTGAGGAGAAGTCTGTCGATCTAGATAGATTTGAAGAGACTGAGGAACATTTTTCCCATTTCACTGAGACTGTTAGTCGAGTTGTTACGGTTCCACTGGTCACTCCGAAGAAGGACCAGTGGAAAAAGTTGTTTGATGCTGCACGCGAATCCGCACGTTTCGGTAATCATCGATTGGCCGAAAACTATTTGCGAGCGCGAGGCATCAAGCTGGAACCTTCTGTCTTTGTCGAGTATAATCAGAAGCTTTCTTCTGTTGCTCGTCTGGGCGTTGATACACACGTTAAAGGTGCATGGCAGCGTGACGGTAAGAAGATTCTTGCTGGTGTGCAGAAACTCGCTTTGCTAGACGCCTATCGTGCGCTATCATTCCAAGTGCATCAGGGAGGTGGGTCCCTCGCACGAACGCCTGATGGTCTATCCATTTGGGTTCGCATTGCTCCCGGTCGTTCTGTTCCAATGACAGAGCTTCCAATCTACATGCCGGCAATTAAGCGAGAGCCATATCTAATTAATACACTGGATAATATCGCTGCTGGTAACTGGAAGCTTAAGAGAATCAATATTCTTTTCAAGCGAACCACTGCTAAGGTTCGGGCACAGTTGGTTTACGCTCGTCCAAAGACCAAAGCTGCAGAGCTACATGGGACCCACACGGCTACTCTTGCGTTGCAGGATGATGGGACCCGTTTGGTGTTGCGTTCGAATGGTCGTGAGCTTCATCTGACTGATCACTTGCATCGTATTCGAACCATGAAGGATAATTTTACTCAGATTCATAAACGTATTCGTATGAGTCTTGGTAAAGCCCGTCGTTGGCATCGGATGCGTCAACAGTTTGCAAAGACAGGAAACTTTGAAGAATGGAGTAAGACTCCGCTTCATAACCTTTCCAAGCAGATTATCACTTGGTGTCAGTTTCAGAATGTAGGTATTCTGGAATGGGCAATTGATGGTGGTGATCTACCTTGGCATATGCTCAAGCAGCAGTGTGCATATAAGGGAAGTGAAGTTGGAATCGTAATCCAAAAACCTAAGAGAGACTGAGATCGCCGCTCGCAATAAGCTAATGAGACTGAGGAACGTGGCTCTTGTAGATTAGAGACTGAGGATGGCTCGCAGGGACAGAGACTGAGGAACAGCACTAGAGAGACTGAGAACCCCGCTCGCAATAAGGTAGAGACTGACATGTCATGGAATTTTCGGATAGTAAAACGAACATATCCAAAAACAAAAATTCTTTCAAAACAAACTGTGCTACAAGTTCACGAGGCGTATTATAAAACAGAAAAAGATACAAAACCATATATGATTACAACGAACGCAATTCTTGGTCCGTTTGATAATCTAGATGATATTAAATTTGAATTGGAAGCAATACTTAAGGAAGTTAAAGCTGTTAAGAAAAGGAAAAGTAAGATTCTTAAGTACGAGGATTTCTGAGAGACTGAGGATGGCCCGCGAGCTAATTAGAGACTGAGGATACTGGCCTGCGTAGAGACTGAGGAATAATCGCCTATGCCTAAGATGTATTGGTGAAAGTGTAAATATGAAAATCAATAAATTAGAACTAGGGAATGCACTCGCACAAGTGCGGTGTGCTGTTAATCCAAAACATAGTTATTACTCTCACGTTCTCATTGAAGCGGATGAAGAGATTCGTCTTACCGCTACCAATGGGAGTATGTTTGTTCGTAGTAACGTAGACGCTGGTGTAATCGTGGAGCCGGGTGCGGTTCTGATTGATGCGGCAAAGCTCTCACAGCTACACTCACTTGGTAAGCCATTCGATATCGAACAGGACGATAAGATCGCACATATCAAGTGCGGTCGTTCCAAGCTTAAGTTCCCTCTCATCGATGCGATTGCATTTCCTCGTATCGATCCTCCACTTGGGGAACCTTGGTTTGAAATGGATTTCGAAATTCCTGTTATGCAGGTTCTCTTTGCTGCAGCGGAATTGAATTTCGGTCGCCCCGAATTCGAATCTGTTTGTATGCAGTATGTCAAGGATGGTTTCATTCTTGTATCCACCAATGGATACCGTATCGCGGAAACTTTCTGTGCTTCAGATATCTCTGAGTTTAAGTCTGTTCTTCTTTCTTCGGAGTGTTTGAAAGCATGTAAGGGTGTGCTTGGTGACTCTGATAAGCACAAGGTGTGGATTGAATCGAACCAGTGTAAGGTAGAATTTGATAAGACGTTGATTACAATGCGTCTTGTTGATGGGACCTTCCCTGACTACACTGCAATCATTCCGAAGAATCCACCTTCGGTATTTACTGTTAATGTAGCAGAGCTACAGGAAGCTCTACGTATCACTACGATTGCGGAAGGTGACAAACATTGCATCGGTTTGAATGCTGAACCAGACAAGCTGACTCTGTGGACATTTAGTGGAACATATCAAGCAAGTGAATATGTCTCCGTTAATGGAACCATTAAGCCGTTCAAGACTGGAATCAATTCCAAATTCTTAAATGAAGCATTGAAGCACGTTAAGAGCGCAGAGGTTGAAATCCACTTCCCAGAATCAGCCACATCGTGTCTCATTGTTGATACAGACAATCGCAGGCACCGTCAGGTAATTGCGTGCATGACGCCACCTCCAGATTTGCCTTGATCTCCGCACAAAAATATGGTATAATGGAATTTCCTTCGCTGCTCAGAAAAGAGCGCCTTCGATGCCGTTCCTCGAATCCTACCCGAGAGAAAACCTTCAACAAAGGATGGCTTATGAAGTTAATTCCATTATTGTCTATATTATTGTTTGCCAGCACATCGTGTGCTACAATATTAACTCCAGCTAAATTTAAATACAACAAGTGTCCAGTAGATGGACCTAGAATAAGTAAATATGATGAAATCGTACATGATTCAGCAAGAGAATTCAAACTAGATCCAGCTTTGATTTATAGTGTAATCGAAACTGAATCTGGCTTTAATCCACGCGCGAAGTCACATGCTGGTGCCAAAGGATTGATGCAGTTGATGGGACCCACAGCCCGTAAGCTTGGAGTCAGGGACCCGTATCATCCAGCACAGAATATTTATGGTGGCGCAAAGTATCTACGTATGCTATACGATGAGTACGACGGCAATCTGTCGTTGGTACTGGCAAGCTACAACGCTGGTCCCAATGCGGTAAGGCGGCATCGTGGAGTACCACCAGCAGCAAAGAAGTTTGTTCGTAAAGTAATGAAGCTAAAGACTAAGTACCAACAAAAGATGAGAGGATAATTCAAACAATGTAGGAAAATGAATGTTAGTTACAAAACAACTACTCGAACAACATAATACATGCCAAGAACAACTCGATATCTTCAATTCTGAGTGGCCCGATGGTGTTGTGCTTACACCTACTGTTTTACAACGTTGTTTGGAAATTGATTTAAACTTACGCTGGTTTGTCAATAATGTAATGCCGCTTTCTGTGCGAGATACTTATAATCAAACAATAGAAAGCGCAATTGTAAACTACGAGAAGGCAAAACAATTCGCAGAAAGCTTATTCAAAGCGGATAC
>CALJUA010000062.1 GCA_937975715.1 uncultured Candidatus Planktophila sp. | reverse complement strand
TGTTGTGGAATGGCGTTAATAGGAAACCATCGTTAAGCAGGCGTAAGTGAATGTACTGCTCAAGTGCGAAGTCACCAGAATCAGCAGCTTCTTTACCGGTACGAGGAGCTTTACCTTTAAAAATGTATTCGCCACGTGCACCAAGGCGGTTGCAGTGCCAATCGAGATCAAACTCCTTGATTGCAGCATCCACGCCATCGGACCAGCGATCTCCAAGTTCGATCATCTTCGCGAAGTTAGCTTCGGTAAGAACTTCGGTGAGAGTCGCACGCATAGCAGCCAGTGCCAAGATGTTTCCAGCTAACGTGCCACCGATTCCACCGGTATCAATCTTCTCAATCTCAACGTGCCTCTTAATTGCATCCGCGACTGCTTGAGTCATTCCAAATGTTCCCACCGGAATACCTGCAGCAAGTGCCTTACCAATGGTGAAAAAGTCAGGCTTTAGTCCAAGCTGCTTTGTCATTCCACCAGGACCGACAGAGATTGTGTGGGTCTCATCAATAATCAAAAGTGTGCCGTACTTCTTGCAGAGTTCTTCCACACCTTTGAGATATCCCTCGACCGGAAGAACGATGCCGATGTTGGTCATCGCAGGCTCCATCAAGATTGCGGCAACATCACCGTGCGCAAGTGCCTTCTCCATTGCAGCGAGGTCATTGAATTCAACAACGCGAGTAGTGACATCAAGATTAACTGGCGCACCAATGTTGCCCTCGCGCTTGATTGTAAATCCAGCATCATCAAGAGTTGCAAAGGTTTCATCAACCGAGCCGTGATAGCAACGATCGATAACAACAATCTTGCTACGACCTGTGATCATGCGTGCGTAGCGAATGACGTGACGGTTGGCATCGGTTGCTGAAACTGTGAACTGCCAGAGTGGTAAACCAAAACGCTCGCGCAGTAAATCGCTGACGATTGCCGCATTTTCAGATGGCAACATCGCTGTGATGCCCTTATCAATCTGTGCCTTTACCGCTGCAACTGTCGCAGCAGGTGAGTGGCCTGTCATAGAGCCTGTATCGCCGAGACAGAAGTCGATGTAGTCGTGGCCATCGAGATCGGTGAAGTGCGCACCTTTTGCCTCTTTTACGAAGACCGGGTGAGCACCTGGCCACTTAGCCATCCATGACATCGGCACGCCTTCGTGCATCACCTTCGATGACTGATTGAACGCTTCTGTCGATGCTTTGTGAGTATCGAGAAAACGTTGTTCTTCAATCTTCATTAATTCTGCGATGCGTTCAGGACGAATGACTGTGCTCATAACGCGATTCTAATTAAATCTCGCCCTTTTCTAAACCACTTAACACTTCTTGCGCCCTGTGTTTTAGTTCATCTAAATCACTTAAACGTTTGAGGCCATGTACTTGTTGGCTCATACGATGGTTCTTCACAAAGGTCTCTTTATGTCGATCGAGAAAATCCCAATACAAGGTCGTAAATGGACAGGCGTCATCGCCGACTCGAAGCTTTGGGTTATAGATACATCCCTTGCAGTAATTACTCATGCGCGAGATATAGGCGCCGCCTGCAGCATATGGCTTACTCATTAAGAGCCCGCCATCCGCGTGAACAGCCATGCCAATGACATTGGGAACCATCACCCAATCGGTGGCATCGATAAATTCTCGTCGCATCCAATCCAAGAACTGTTGTGGATTGGTTCCGGTGATCAAAGCCAAGTTACTAAGAACCATCAATCGCGGAATGTGATGGACCCATGAGCGCTCTTTAATATCTTCCACAATCGATTTCATACAGTTCATCGATGTTTTGGATGGGTCAGTAAACAGAGGCAATAAGTCGCGGTTTGCGCCAAGTTGATTGTGGTTTCGATAGTCCTCGCCCAAGAACCAATACATACCGTTGATGTATTCGCGCCATCCGATGATCTGGCGCACAAATGCTTCAGCGGATTCGATTGGAACAGCGCCCTTATAGAAGCTGGCACATGCTGCATCAATGACTTCAGATGCATGCAGTAAACCATTGTTGAGATAGGGACTTAAGAGCGAGTGGTGCAACGACCAGCTATCGAGCGCCATCGCATCTTCATATGGCCCAAACTTTTCAAAGTGGTTCTTAATGAAGTGCTTCAGCTGCGCCAGTGCACCTGCGCGAGTCGTTGCCCAGGTCTTGGTTGGCTCCATCTTTAATTCAGCGGCAACTTCTAGATCAATCTCATCGCGCTCGTGTTCAAGGTAAGCGGGCCAGGTGTAGTTCTTCGGTGGTGGCAATCGATTGTCTTTGTCGTAGTTCCATTGCCCGCCAATCGGCGCATCGCCCTCCATTAAGACATTGAGGCGGACGCGTTGTTTGCGATAGAAGTTCTCCATTAAATAGGACTTCTGCGAACCTGCCCAAGATGCAAAGAGCACACGAGGAGTTAAGAAGAAATCGTTCTCAACAAACTCAACGCCAAAATCTGTCAGTGACCGAGATAAACGAAAAGAAGATTGCTCTGCTGCGTGAAATGAAATCGCTGGAAATTCATTCTTAATTTCTTGTAAGCCAGCTACAGTGTTGGTCGCTTTGATATAGCGAACATCAAAACCTTCACTGCGAAGTTCTGCTGCAAAATGTCGCGCTGACGAAATTAGAAAGAACAACCGTTCTGGATGCCAATCGTCACCAGCAATCATTGACTGGCTCTCGACTAAGACAATCAGATCGCTCTTCTTATCAGCGCCTTTGAGCGCTCCATGCCCCTTATGGAGCTGGTCGAAAGGCACATAGAGAGCGCGAGTGAAATGTGCCATAACCCACATCCTAAAGGGCTATTTCAAGTAGAGGGCTTGCTCGCCCCGACCTACCCTTTACCAAAACTCCGCTATAAAACCCATCTCGAAAGAGGCTTATTAGATGTCACGTAATCGTCGTCGCTGGATTCCTGCAGTACTTGCACCTGTGCTTGTTGCTGGATCGGTTCTCGGTTTCTCTGTGCAGGCAAACGCTTCTATTGATTTGCCCGATAAGAGCGCTTCGCAGATTCTGCAGTTGATTAACACCAACCCAGATATTGCATTCTCTGGTCGCATCGTAAAGAAGGCGAGCATGGGTCTGCCTCCGATGAATATCGTTCCTGATATTTCACAGTCGATGATTGATGAAGCGGCAAAGCGCATGCCGAAGGAGATGAAGGATTTTCTCCCCAAGGCAAGTGCCCAAGGCGAATTAGCTCTTGCTCTTGAATTCTTTGCCGGCACACATACCGCAAACATTTACGTTGATGGCGTTGATAAGGCGCGTCTTCAGGTTTTGGATCTCTTGTCAGAGCGTGACTTCATTCGCAATGGAAATGAATTGTGGTCATACGATGCGGGTAAATCTTTTGCGCAGCATTCTGTTATCAGCGATGCCGAGGTAACGAAGGTAGAAGCTGAAGCACGTTCATTGTTCAACCAATACAGCGGCAAGTTGCCATTTGATTACACATCACCTGCAGCTGTTTCTGAATATGTATTAAATGAAGCAGGAAAGTATTCAACTATCACTGTTGCATCAGATATCAAGATTGCAGATCGTGGTGCATACCAAATCACAATCACACCTAAGAACAACCAATCATTGGTGGCATCTGCAACGCTTTCTATCGATGCAACAACCGGATTGCCACTTGCAGCACGCGTGATGGCGGTCGGTCAATCAACTCCAGCATTTGAAGTTGCCTTCGAAACAATTACATTTGCAAAGCCTGCTGCTTCAAACTTTGACTTCACACCACCTGCAGGTACTCGCGTCAAGGAAATTCCAGCGCCAACTAAGGCCGACGTTTTGCGCGAACTCGCAAAGGCACCGAAGGCTCCAAGCGAAGCTGAGGCACGTAAGAAGCTAGAGGATCTTGCAGCACAGGGATGGGGCGCAGTTGCCGTGATTCCTGCAGAGCAGGTCCCAGCAGAGCTTCGCCTCTTGCAGGCGAGTAACAAGCTCTACCAGGAGCTCACCAAGCCAGTTTCAGGCGGTCGCGTCTTTACCTCTGCGCTGATGAATATCTACTTCGCAGATAACGGCGATGTCTATGCAGGGTCCGTGACCGTTGCACGATTGCTAGAAGTTGCCGCAGAGTAAATATGCGATCCAAACTCAAGGGCTAACTAAGAGTTTCGGTTCTCATAACGCTGTCGATTCGATAGACCTTCGGGTTCCGCAAGGTTCCATCTTCGGCTTCCTCGGACCAAATGGTTCAGGAAAGACAACAACGATTCGTATGTTGTTGGGGCTTGCGGAAGCTACATCTGGATTTATCTTCGTTTTAGGAAATTCAATTCCATATCAAATCCGAGAAGCTCTGCCACGTGTTGGCGCACTCGTTGAAGGTCCTGCCTTCTATCCGTATCTATCAGGCCGCGATAACTTGGCGCGATTCGATAGCGCAGATAGCAGCGCAGATCCCAAGACTCGTGCGACGCGAGTGCAATCAGCGCTAGAGCGAGTTGGTTTAACGCATGCATCAGAGAAGAAAGTTCATGCTTATTCGCTAGGAATGAAGCAACGTCTTGGAATCGCCAATGCTCTCTTGCAACCACGCGAGCTGTTGATTCTCGATGAACCGACCAACGGCCTAGATCCGCAAGGCACCCGAGAAGTGCGCACCTTAATTCGCGACCTTGCTTCACAAGGAATCACAATCTTTATCTCGAGCCACTTGCTTCTTGAAATCGAACAGATCTGCACACACCTTGCAGTGATGAGCGCTGGAAAGATTGTCGCCCAAGGTTCGATTGAAGAGTTATCGTTTAGCGAGATTCTCAATCTCAATCTGCGCACACCCGATGTTGATACAGCAATTGCTGCCCTTAATTCATTAGACATTGAAGCTCGCAGCGAGAGCGGCGCAATCAAAGCAAGCGTTATTCATAACTTCATCGCGCCAGAGAAAATTGTTGAAACCTTGGTAAAAGCAGGCGTACGCGTTGAGGGATTTACCTTGGAGGCGCCAAAGCTGGAAGAGCGCTTTGTCTCTCTGACAGGAGAGGGTTTCGATGTTGCGCGCTAGCTTCCTGCAGGGCTTCGGGACCCTGCTTCGATCTGAGTTATCGGTCCTCTTCCGTCGTCGCCGCACCTGGGCGATGCTCGCCACGATTGCCTGTATCCCGCTCTTTCTCGCCATCGCTGTGCAGCTTTCAGGTTCGACCATCCCGCCTGGCGAGGGTCCACCCTTCTTAGATCGCGTCAGCCAGAACGGCCTCTTCGTCGGCTTTACCGCGATGATCTTGGCAATTCCGCTCTTCCTACCGCTGACTATCGGTGTCGTAGCCGGTGACACCATCGCAGGTGAAGCCAGCACTGGAACTCTTCGTTACCTATTGATCGCACCTGTCAGTCGAGTCCGATTGCTGGTCGTGAAATTCATCGGTGCATCTGCCTTTGCAATTGCAGCAACTGCCACCCTGATGATCACCGGAATCATCGTCGGTTTAATTCTCTTTCCGGTGGGACCGGTGACGTTGTTATCAGGCGATGTCATCTCAATTCCCGCTGCACTTTTGCGCATCGCACTTGTTGCTGGATATGTGACGATATCCCTAATGGGTCTATCGGCAGTTGGTTTATTTATCTCAACGTTAACTGTCATTCCGGTTGGTGCAATGGCTGCAACAGTGGTTGTATCAACGGTGTCACAGATCTTGGCAACGTTGCCACAGTTAGAAGTTATCCACCCTT
>CALJUA010000061.1 GCA_937975715.1 uncultured Candidatus Planktophila sp. | reverse complement strand
AGAGTAATAGCTGCAATTTGTCACCCTCGTAGGGTTGAATTCGTTCTATGGGGACACAATCGGGATCAACTGGGCTGCGCCTTGTTGCCAATCCGATTTCTCGCCCCTCTTACGCATTTGATGATCAGCAAAAGATAGCGATTGCTCATCGTGGCACTCCGCTCATCATTCGTGGTGCTACCGGTACCGGCAAGACAACGACTTTGATCGAGTGCGCTATCGATCGAATTCGTGGTGGCGCATCTGCCGATTCCATTCTTATTCTTACCTTTGGTCGCGAACGCGCATCCGAAATCCGTGATGCAATCGTTCTGGCATCTGGCGATACAGTTCAAGAACCAGTTGCCCGCACCTTCCATGCGCTGGCATTCTCAATCTTGTCGATGACATCCGGCGATAACTTCCGCGAGACGGTTCTGATTTCAGGTGCTGAGCAAGAAGCATTTATCCGCACGTTACTTGAGGGAAATATCGCCGACAACGTTTCCTGGTGGCCAACTGATCTTCGAATGAATGCAGAGACCCAAAATCAAGGTGTCATGGGTGAGCCATTGCTTACTCAGGGATTTATCCGCGAGCTCCGCGACTTAATGATGCGCGCTACCGAGCGCGGACTAACTCCTGCACAGCTGCGAGAAAAAGGTCAGCGTTTACAAGAGCGCTTCTGGGCACCAGCTGCGCAGTTCTGGCAGCAGTATCTTGAAGTTTCTGCAGGGATGGATACCGGTGCAGGGGACGCCAAGATGCGCATCGACCCATCAGAAATCATCAATGCTGCCATTGCACATCTGAAGAGCAATCCAGAGTTGTTAGAGAAGCTGCGTAAGCGCTTTACAACAATCATGGTCGATGAATTTCATGAAACCGACCCAGCGCAACGACGACTGATCGAGCTACTGATGGGCAATGACTTTGTGGCAGTGGTCGACCCAGCTTCCGCTGTCGGTCGCTTCCGTGGTTCTGATCCCGATGGCGTTGATATTTACCTTGAAAGCGTTATTCCGACGGCCACAACAATTTCACTACACACCAATCATCGTGGCACTCCTTCAAAGTTTGCAGTCGAACTCCGATCAGAGGCTGAAGAAGCTCATTACATCGCCTACAACATCAAGCGCGCACACCTTATTGAGGGCGTTGCGTATTCAGATATGGCAATCATCGTACGAGCCCATAACTCTGCAGCCACCGCAATTCGTCGAGCTCTTGGACAATCTTCAATTCCGGTAGCAGGCGATCGTGAGGCGATTGCATCCAATGCTGCGATTGCTCCATTCTTATTACTAGCTCGCGTTGCAGCTGGTATCGAAAACTTGTCACTTGATGTTTGTGAACGCCTGCTTCTCTCAGAATTCGGTGGCGCAACCTCTATTTCCTTGCGTCGAATTCGTACTGCACTGCTCAAAGCCCGCGATGAATCAACAGATACTCGTACCGGCACTCAAATGATTATCGATGCAATCGATAGTGGTGATATTCCTATCGAGGAATCTTCTGAACTCCGCCGAGTGCATGAACTTCTCGTTGCAGCTCGTGCAGTAATGCGCAAAAAGAGCGCATCGATTCACGATCTCCTATGGGTGATTTGGTCACAGGCGAAAAACGCTGACAATGAGCTGATTTCTGATAGCTGGCAGCGCGCAGCACTTCGCGGCGGTGCTCGAGGTGCCGCTGCCGATCGCGACCTGGATGCGATGGTTCAGCTCTTTGATTCAGCTGCTCGACATATCGATCGCATGCCTGGGGCACATCCGAAGTTATTCCTCAATGAAATTGCAAAAGAAAATATCGTCTCCGACCTCATTACATCCAAAGGTGTCCGCCCTGATGTCGTAGAACTCTTAACTGTGCACTCAGCAAAGGGGCTTCAATTTAAGCGAGTCTTCGTTGCAGGAATCCAAGAGGGAAGCTGGCCTAACCTCAAACAGCGCAGCACCTTATTGGGTGCTGAACGTTTGGTAGAACGCGAACGTCACGGTGAAGAGCTTGCACAAGTTGCGCTCGATCTCATTACAGCACAGTCACTTGCAGAAGATGAGAAACGTTTATTTCATGTAGCTACTACGCGAGCATCAGACCAATTGCATATCACTGCAGTTACTAGAGAAGAAGATTCACCCTCTTCATTCTTCTTGGAAGCAGCAGAATCAGAAGATTTCACCGCAATCGAATTTAACGATGCACGACCGCTGACAGCCAATGCTCTCGTCGCCTCACTTCGTCGCGCACTCGCTACAGATAAGGGCGATCTTGCTGCAGGGTTACTGGCCACTCTTTCAACATCAGATATCTCTGTTGCCCATCCCGACAATTGGCTTGGTGCGCATCCTCTCTCCACCGATGCACCTCTCTTCGATGAAGGCCAGTTGGTACCAATATCTCCTAGCGCTGCTGAATCCTTTGAAACCTGCGGATTGAAGTGGCTCCTCGAGCGTAATGGTGGCTCGGATGGCGACTCAACGGCTCAGCTACTGGGCTCTGTTATTCACGAATATGCCCGTATCAAGGCGCAAGATCCTGCAGTTACGGATCAATACCTCTACGAATCGCTCGATAAAGCCTGGCCGCTGATTACCGAATCAACGGGATGGATTAGCAAATTTCAATTGCAACGAGCACAGAAGATGCTCGAACGCTTTGCGCGCTACCACCGTGATTCATCACGTGCGGTTGAAGGCGTCGAGCTGAAGTTCGACTTTGTACTAGGCCGGGCAAAGGTAAGCGGCTCAGTTGATCGCCTTGAAGTCGACAGCGATGGAAAGTTCTTTGTTGTTGACTTTAAGACCGGCAAAGCTATTAGCGCCAAGGATGCAGCAGAGAATTTGCAGCTAGCGTGTTATCAACTAGCTGTAGTTCTCAATGGCTTCGAGAAGAAGTTTGAAGACCCACAGGTTTCTGGTTCTCACCTAGTCTTCTTGGGCCATGAAGCAAAGAGCATCACCACGCGCGAACGTCCTCCGATAGTTGCAAGTGAGGTCATCGAGCACCTGGAAGAAATTGCAGAGAAGATGTCCTCTCCAGTATTTATCGCCAAGAAGAATGACTTCTGCGGTTATTGCCCAGTCAAAAGCTCATGTCCGGTTCACCTCCAAGGAAGGTCGGTAATCGGATGAGCAGCGCACTTGTAGAGAAGTTCTCACCGGCCGATGTAGCGCGATTTATCCAACTCATCGATCCATCTTTCCCTTCGCCAAGTGAAGAACAATCACTCATCATTTCGGTTCAATCCAATCCGCTCGAACCTGCAGTTGTTATCGCAGGTGCCGGATCTGGAAAGACAGAGACGATGGCATCTCGTGTTGTTTACCTCGTTGCCAACGGATTTGTGCGCCCCGATCAAATCCTCGGTCTTACCTTTACTCGCAAAGCCGCTGGCGAACTCAACCTGCGTATCCGCAAGCGTCTGGGCCAACTCGCAAAAGGTATGGAGAAAAGCGGCATAGAACGCCCATTTGCCAGCCTCGATACATCTGTCACTACCTATCACTCGTATGCTGGACGCATCCTTTCCGAGCACTCCATTCGATTAGGTATAGATGCTGATTCACAACCTCTTGGTGAAGCAGCTCTCTGGATGATGGCCAACCGCATTGTGCGCAATTGGGATATCGACGGCTATAGCAACGAAAGCTCAGTAAAGACTGTTGTTGAAGATCTCATGGGGCTGACGTCTCAAGCACTCGAGCACCAAGTATCAGGTGATCAGATCATTGAAGAAGATAATAAGTTGCTCTCCGAACTTTCGCGCATGAGCGGACCAACAAATGCCGGAGTTCGTGATGCAGCGATGGTTGCCACCCAGCGAAGCGGTCTCGTTGCGATGATGGAGACCTTCCTCGAACAAAGGCGCACAAGTGGACAGCTCTCTTTCGATGATCAAATAGCACTGGCAGCGAGAATTGCACAATCATTCCCAGATGTTGGCGCTATCGAACGTGCTAAGTATCCGGTTGTCTTGCTTGATGAATACCAAGACACATCACACTCACAAGTTCGTTTACTTTCAACTCTCTTTGGCGGAGGCCACCCTGTTACCGCAGTGGGGGATCCATGCCAGAGTATCTATACCTGGCGAGGGGCAGCTGCAGGAACAATTGGAGCCTTCAATCAGTACTTCCCTAAAGGTGGGCAATCAAAGGGCGAACTTCAATACAACTTATCTACGACTTATCGCAACGATAAAAACATCCTCGACGTTGCAAACATCATCTCTGAGAACGTGCGCAATAACGATGGCGTGACGGTACTTCCTTTGCGCGAACGTCCCAATGCAGGTGCAGGTGATCTCGTCTGTGGAATCTTTGAAAACCTCGAGGCTGAAGCACACGCTATTGCTGAGTACTTCACGCCACTATGGCAGGCCAATGAAAAGGCTGAAAAACCAAAGACTTTTGCTGTTCTTGTGCGTAAGAAGTCACAGATTTCTTATATCCAAGAGGCGCTGACAGCAGCTGCTATTCCAACTGAGGTACTGGGTCTTGGTGGCCTCATTCATGTTCCTGAAGTCGCAGATATCGTGGCACTTCTCAAGGTAGTTAATTCACCTGATGCTGGTGGTGCGCTGATGCGCCACCTGACGGGACCTCGCATCAATCTAGGTCCACGAGATATTGCAGCCCTTGGAAAATTCTCTCGTAGTCGGGCCAAGAGCGAAGGTTCCGATAATCGCACTCTCGTTCAGAACATCATCGCTGGAAATCCACTGATGGCAGATAATGACGATCAGATTGTTGGTTCACTCATTGACGCACTCGATGAAATTGATTCTGCTAATGCTCGCGATTTCTCTAGCACAGGTTACGCAAGGTTGGTTCAGTTCTCATCCGATCTACGACGTTTGCGTTCACGTGCATCGGGTTCGATTACAGATTTAATTTTAGAGATTGAGCGCTACCTCAATCTCGAAGCTGAGGTCATGTTGCGCGAAGAAGGTATTCACGGCCGACGTCACCTCGATCGATTCTTGGATGAGGCAAGTAAATTTGCTCGCTCTGGTGGAACTCTCAATAGCTTCATCCAGTGGCTCGATGTCGCCAGCAGTGAAGAGGGAGGCCTCAAGGCAGGTGCACCTGATGTTGATTCCAGTGTGGTTCAGATTCTTACTATCCATATGTCTAAAGGTGCTGAATGGGATGTTGTTGCTATCCCTGGATTGGCAGAGGGAACATTCCCATCGAAGAGCTCTAAAAGCCCTGAAAACTGGGTCTTTAACGAGCGTTTCATCCCCTTTAACCTTCGCAGCGATGCTCACGTGGTGCCGCAACTCAATCTCTCACAAACCACAACTAATGCAGATGCCAATAAAGTATTAGAGAAATATAAAGAAGATTGCGCGCTCTATCGCTATAGCGAGGAAATTCGCCTTGGCTATGTAGCGGTAACGCGCGCGAAGTCTCATCTCTTTGCATCCACTTCCTATTGGGGAGAGGGCGTGAAGCCCTTGACTCCATCAGTTCTCTATCGCAATGTAGAAGAAATCGCTCGCCGTTCCGGAACGGTCATTGACGAACTAGAGCCACCAGCATCTGATGCGCGCAATCCGCAGGAAGATCTAGAAATCACAGCTCAGTGGCCTCGCGACCCCATGGGTTCACGTCGCTCTAGCTTTAACGCTGCGATTGAGAAAGTTCGCCTCGCGCAGCCAGTGGATCTTGAGCTGGATAGCTCTGATGAAACTGTGCAATCATGGTTGAGGGATGCCCAGGCGATTATCCGCGAGAGCGTCGAGTACCGTAAATCTGCTCTCGATATTCCCCGCCCTATGCGAATGTCTCCATCCTCAATCATTGCAATGAAGAAAGACCCAGAAGAATTCGCTCGCAACGTTCGACGTCCTATGCCACGAGCACGAGATGAATACTCATCTCGCGGTACCGCCTTCCACCTCTGGATCGAAAAGCATCTGCGTGGCAATTCAATTTTCGATGATGAGGACTTCGATCTTCTGCAGCCCATCGAAGAAGATCGCACCTTAGAAGAGTTGAAAGAGAAATGGCTGGCCTCCGACTGGGCCTCTCGTACTGCATTCGATGTGGAAGTTCCCTTTGAGACAGTCATCGCCGGAACCCTTGTGCGAGGCCGAATCGATGCAATTTACAAGACAGAGCAAGGCTTTGAGGTCGTGGATTGGAAGACGGGGTCAAAGGTTCTCGATGAAGATTCAGCGATTCAGCTAGCTATCTACCGTCTTGCGTGGGCGAAGTTATCTGACACAGATATCAATAACGTCAGCGCTGCCTTCCATTACGTTCCAACGGGAGTGACAGACCGCCGGGCAAACCTGATGAGCCTAGATCAACTCACTGCTCTTTTAAGTTAATTAATCTCTACCGAAATCGGGCGATGATCACTGACCGGTAATGCAGGTATTGCGATCTCTTTCAGTGAATTAATATCTGAAGAATCTGCAAGGATGTAATCAAAGGAAATCTTTAGGTCCCATGATGGATATGTCAGTGCGGTAGTCGCTCGCTTCCATCGCGTCACTTTTGTTGGAATTCCCCACGGAAGATTGAAATCACCTACGAGTAGAACTCGTGTTGAGAATTCTCTCTCCACTTTCTTCGCCCACCGCGAAAGCTTCAACAGTTGATAGATGTTAAAGAGCGGAACGAAAGAGAGATGTGTATTGATTACGGTCCAGCCATTGTCGAGAACTGCGGCAAGTGCCACTCGCGGTTCATCTCGAACATAGAGAAGACGCAACCTCCCATTCTCGCCTGTGATTGCAAGTGGCATGCCGATCAATGACTTACCAAGTTCGAAACGCAACCACTGATTCACCGGTTGATTTGAAATGAGCGCAATTCCATAAGATGGTTGTGATTGGCCCACATTCACAGAGGTAATGACTATCCGCTCCGCAGCTTTTAATCGGCGCCACTTTTCGCCAGGAGTTCCCGAAATCGAAGGTGCAAAGCCCCACCACTGCGCGCCGATTTTTGAGGCAATCGATGCGCTCTGGTTCTCGCCACCAGAGCGAGATAGGAGGTGATCAACTTCCTGGAGGGCCAATACATCTGTAGCTAACTCATTGAGGCTCGCCTCAAGTGGAGCGATGCCTTCGACCGTTGCGGGATCGAGAGCCTGGCCATGCAGGAAATTCCATGAGGTGAGGCGCATGGGGTAAGGCTAGTAACCTCCACCCATGAGCGCGATTCCACAAAAGCCTTCCTTCATGGACCGCGCCGGCGAGCTGCGCTCACAACCCGAACGCCTGGCTCAACTCTGGTCATCTGCCTCAATCATCGAGGTAGGCAAAGGTCGTATTCGCAGCACTTCCGATGGACCCACGCTGATTGCACCTGCGGATGCAGTTGGGGGAGAGCGATATTTTCTCGGAATCGATCGTTCAACCGAGACCGCCTACTTTGCTTGGGCATCTGGCAAGGTCGATAGTGAAGTGCAAGATTATTTAACGCTCCGCGAACTAGCCGGCGGTTTATCGCCACTGCATCTCGAGGTCGTTATGCATGCGATTGCACTTTCCAATTGGCACGATGAACATCCACATTGCCCACGTTGCGGCGCACCAACTCGGGTTGATCTCGCAGGCGCAGCACGTATCTGCGAAGCTGATCAGAGCCAACATCATCCACGCACTGATCCTGCTGTCATCGTTCTTGTGCGCGATCGCGAAGATCGAATCTTGCTCGGCCATCAACCAGTCTGGCCTGATGGCCGCTTCTCTACCTTTGCAGGTTTTCTTGAACCCGGTGAAACATTTGAACAATGTGTTGCACGTGAAGTCTTTGAGGAAGCCGGCGTTCGTCTATCTGAAATTTCATATCTCGGTTCTCAACCGTGGCCGTTTCCAGCAAGTGTGATGATTGCATTCTCTGCAGTCACTGATGCGCCACACGAGGCGCGCCCTGATGGTGAAGAAATTACCGAGGTGAAGTGGTTCTCTCGTGAAGACCTGAAGACCGCTGCTGAAAATGGTTCGCTCTTGCTTCCACCGATTGTCAGCGTTGCTCGTCGCATGATTGAGAGCTGGCTCGGAGAGACTTCACTCGATGCAACAAAGTTGGCGGCTGAGACGTGGCGTTAGATGCACAAGAAATTTTGGCGGCGCTCGATGATGATCAGCGTTCTGTAGCTCTTGCGACTCGTGGACCCGTCTGCGTCATTGCCGGCGCCGGCACCGGAAAGACTCGTGCCATCACACACCGCATCGCTTATGCAGCAGCAATCGGAACTATCGATCCGCAGAAGGTATTGGCGCTGACATTTACCGCTCGTGCAGCAGGTGAAATGCGGGCACGTCTTCGCACACTTGGCGTTCCCACCGTTGCAGCCCGCACAGTGCACTCTGCAGCGCTCAAACAACTTCTCTTCTTCTGGCCGACCGTCTTTGGTGGTCGCACCCCTGACTTAATTACCTCAAAGGGCAGCTTTATTACTGAAGCGATTCGTCGCGCAGATTTAACCACTGAGATTTCAACTCACAACCGCGAACTGATGCGCGATATCGCATCTGAAATTGAATGGGCGAAGGTTTCACAGGTTGCACCTGAAGACTTTATTGATGAAATTTCGAAGCGACTTATCAAGCCTCGCGTCAATGCAGAGCAGCTGGTCCAGCTCTACACCGCATATGAATCCATCAAGAAGCAAGAGCTTGCAATCGACTTTGAAGATGTCCTTCTTCTCACAGCTGCCATGTTGGAGGAAGAGCGCGATGTTCGCGAACGCGTTCAAGATCAGTACCGTTATTTCACAGTAGATGAGTATCAAGATATTTCGCCAGTACAACAACGATTGATAAATGCATGGCTTGGAACTCGCAACGATATTTGCGTTGTGGGAGATCCCGCACAGACTATTTATTCATTTGCCGGCGCAACGCCAGTCTTCCTCAATACATTTACACAGCGCTTCCCAGATGCACAGGTAATTCGACTGAGCACCGGATATCGCTCTACTCCTGAAATCACATTTGCCGCAAACTCAATCCTGCGAGCTGGCACCATGGGTCAAGAACTTGTGGCAGTTAATAGCCACGGAAGTAAGCCATCTGTGCAAGGCTTTAAAGATGAACAGTCAGAAATCGCAGGCATTCTCGGTGAGATCACAACCCTTCTTACCCAAGGAATTCAGCCCCAAGAAATTGCCGTTCTTGCCCGCACCAATGCTCAGCTTTCTGCGGTCGAGCGTGCGATGAATAAAGAGGGCATTCCATATCAAGTTCGCAACACAGAGCGCTTCTTCGATCGCACCGATGTCCGTGAATTCTTGAAGCAAGTTCGTCAGGCATCGGTTATACCTGCTGAAGACAGTGACTGGATTGATGAATTACGCTCGATTGCACAACCATTTTTGACCGGAGAATCCATCGACGGCATAGCAGCGCTTCTGCACCTTGGCCGCGAGCTCAATGAGGATCCAGGATTTGCTCCGAAGACTCTTCGAGGCTATCTGCGCGAAGTTGAAGATCGCGTTCAGCAAAACAACCCACCAACAATGCCTGTTGTCACTCTTGCAACGCTGCATGCCGCCAAGGGTCTTGAGTGGGAGCGCGTTTATCTGATCGGTGCTTCAGAGGGCATCTTGCCTCTGACCAATGCGGGCACAACGCTGACTGATGCGGTAATTGCTGAAGAACGCCGTTTGTTCTACGTGGGCATGACACGTGCGAAGGCTGACCTTCACATCACCTATCGCGCTGCACCATCACGATTCTTAGCTGAATCCACGCTCATTTAGCTTGCTCAAATGGTTCACAAGCTGACGCTTTGAAGGCGAAATAAATACCTTGCGAGTAACAAGGCCAATCCTCTATCCTTACCGCTCTTACGTATTCTCGTAAGAATCGTGAAAGGAAGAGCGAATGACACAGTCCCTCGTTCTTACAGCTGTTGTTGCTAACACAGCTGCACTTTCACATGCTCACACAACCTCAACCAATTCACGCGATCACAAGCGCAATTGGCCCACAGCTACAAAGTCAGCGTTTTACGCCAACTTTTATGCAGTGGATGAGGCCACAGGAGCAACTATCGGTTAACCGATAATCGCCACACAGGCCTCGTAAATCCACACAGGATTTATCGGGGCCTTTTTTATTTCCCCCAAGAAAAATAAAGATACAAGGCAATTCATAAACCGAGATAGAGAAAGAACAACAGGAGAAGAAAGGCAGGTGGATACGATGACCGTTCTCTACAGCGAACTACAGGTAGCAGGTTGGGCAGATCAATACATTGGGTTAGACGATGTGACATATACATCCGAAAACGCCAAGGCCTTTACCTTGCCTTGCCATAACGCTGACCCCGAGACCTTCTTCGCCGACTCTGATTCTGAGATTGCAATCGCAAAGTCCTTGTGTGGCAATTGTCCGATGAAGAGCGCTTGCCTAGAAGGAGCGCTCAATCGCGGCGAACCATGCGGTGTCTGGGGCGGAGAGTTGATTGAAGATGGCGTCGTCATTGAACGTAAGCGCCGTCCAGGTCGCCCACCACGTCAGGTAATTGCTGCTTAGAACTTTAACGATCACATCCGCAGAGTGGATGGCGAGCAATCGCCACCACCTGCGGCTCTGTGAGTCGTTGAAAATTGATGTAAGCAACTTCGCCAATCCCAGTATTTCGACTCGATGAAAAATCCTCAGGTTCGCTCATGCGATCGATAAAGTGAAGTATCTGAGCTGCTGTTATTGCTGCAACGTAATGAGCGGTAGCGGTAGGAAGTTCATTAACTGAGTTAATAGAAATTCTCTCAAGGCGCGTGTAGCCAAAGTTATCGATTTCGTAGAGCGATAAACAGCGAACGCAGGGAGTCTCGCCTGGAATCACGAGGGGTCCTGCGACCACCTCGTCTCCAATTGGTTGATGTATAACGAAGTGAGGCATGCGTTGATTGGACCACAGAACCAAATCTTCAGGCTCGCAATCTCCGTAATGAACAATTAAAGAAGGCCGAGATGTATCGAAATCATGTCGAGCCGATGAATCAATAGGAAAGAGGGATAGATCCCGTCGCGCTCTCTCTGTGACGTCGTAATAGTTCGAGCCCAGAGTTGAGTGCTCGATCGCGCCAAAGCCAACATCCGTGCTTTCAATCACTGGTCGGTGATGTCTATCCGCGAAGCGAACACGACTGACTCCACTTGCGAGCAGAATCGAATAGAGCAATGTAATTACTCGAGATCTTCCAGATAACACAATTGGGTAGAGCGAGCGCGCAATCACAGTCGAGCTTCCTCGATCGCTGGCGCCATCGACCCATTCGGATTGCGCGAGCTCAGGCTCAGCTCGATCTGCAAGATGACGCGCTGCGATGTCATGTTCGCTGATGTGATCGAAGAATCTCTGCGGTGATATCGAAACGTTCTGGTTGCGATTGAGAAAGCCGCGAGACTCGAGCTCTTGAACAAAGAGGGCAATCTCGTCTGCAACTTCGGGTGAGAGATGAGAAGTGGAGTCCATTCCGAGCGCGAGTTCTTGCAACGCAGTGCGTTGATGGACAGATGTGACGGCGACAACACGTCGCACTGTTCCTAGAAAATATCCGGTGCCTGATCGGCGATTGCGCATCAGGGAGCATCCGCGAATGAGGGTGTAGCGAGCGTCTTTCGATGTGAGTGAGGTCATGCGCGATGATGAGCGCGAGCGCACTTGAGATATTGCGTGCGGTGCGGTTGCTGTGGAATGAACGCTCACTTCTTGACTGAGTGTGGAGAAAAAGAGAACCTCCCGCACGAATGCGAGAGGTTCTCCTACGTTCTTATCGTTGGGTGCTTACAGCGCCAAACGTTGTGCAATGTACTTACATTCAAACGCCAAGGCGTTGAATGAGGAAAGAAATTACTGTGCCTTACCGAGGATACGGTTGACCTTGGTGCCGCAGACTGGGCAGATGCCCTGGGCCATGCGACGACCTGAGTCAGAGACCTTTACAGTTCCCTCGAAGTCACGCTTCTCCTTGCACTTAACGCAGTAAGCGTCACCCTTGTATGTCTCTGTCATGATTGCCTCCAATCGGCGTCTCCACTGATTGTGTGGCTACGCGTATTGGTTGAAACCATACTCCGCCCTACGCTCAAATAGGCGTAAGTGAGCGGGGAAATCCGGTCCTATTTTGGGAGCTTTTTCAGCTCGACGGCTAGCTCTTCGCGCCGAGCTTCTTCAGCTCGGACGGTGGCAGCATCGCTCTTTCGGCTGCCTCCCAGCCATCGAGGTAGGCGCTGGCGAGCTCAGAGTCTTCAAATCTGGCCAAGGTATCGGTGAACTCGGTGCCATGGTCGCTCCATTGAAGGTGGATCGCCTCATGGAAGAGGACATAGTCCAGGGCATAGGCCGGGGCGAGCTTGAGCCGGTCAGAGATACGGATAGTACGGTCGACGCTGGTGCATGAGCCCCAGCGCTCGCGCATGGGGCGCCAAGAGACGCTGGCGGGACGTGCGGTGATCTCAGGGGCGAGCTCGGTCAGAAGCTCATCGATCCGGGTAGCAAGGGCGCTCTCGGTTGGAGTCTTCGCCTCTTCGCGGCCGCGGATGATGGCGATGAGTTCTGGAACAACCTGAGCCTCTTCAGCCTTGCTCATCCTCGCCGGTAGAGAGATAACAATGCGGCCGCCTTGGCGATAGGCAGAGGCAGATTTCTTACGACGTGTAGAACGGATGACGAGAATCTCACCCTCTGAAATTCCAGGGAGAGTAGGTGCATCCTCAATCTCTCGACCTGTCATTGAGGAATTCTAACTGCGAAATCTCCTTTCGCTATTTGCACACTCGACAATTTCTGCGTACTTTGCGCTTACGAAGTCCTCGGATAACCGTTTGATATCTGCAAGGGGAAGGCAGATATTGAATGTGGCCCCGGGGACTTCGCTTTTCCTCAAACTTTCACTAGCTAATTGAATTCCACGCAAAGCCCTATGGCTTCGACTCGCCTCAGATGATTAGCGCTCTTCAATCTTTACGCAAAGCCCTATGGCTACGCCACAGAGCCTTTGCTTTCAAAGCTTGAACAGCCACAACCATGCTGAACTCGCTACTAACTATAAAAGTCCGGAGAGGTCGTCGGGGATTTCGGTAGTGGCTAGGAAGAGATCAGGCGCGAGAAGTTCGGTGGCGCTAGGAAGAATTCCACTCCAGATGTGATCACGAGCAGATGTTCCTTTGAGTTCTCGAACACGATTCCAGAATGCGCTCGCTTCACGTGCAAGTTTTGGAGAGACTTCAAGTCCCAACATTGTTTTAAAGAGTTGCTGTGATGGTGCACTTGTTGCGCGCTTGCGTCGATGTAGTTCGCGAAGCGCGGTGATAGATGGAATGCGATCGCCTGCTGCGAGAGTTGCAACATCATCTGCCCAGCCATCAACAAGTGCGAGAACAGTCTCTAGCTTTGAAAGCGCTTGGCGTTGAGTAGCAGTCTCTTCTGGTGTAAAGATTCCAGAATCAAGCGAGATAGTGAAAGATTCCTCGCCCATTCCCTGCATTGCTTCTTCTGCCTGGCGCTGAATAGCATCGAGATCAATGCGGATTCCTGCACCGTATTCGACGATTGCGCTGCGGATGTAAGAGACGATCCATGGATTGTGTTCAAAGAGGCGTGCAATAGCGCCTTCGCGAAGGGCATGGAAGAGATAAATCTCAGTCTTAGGAATCTCGGTATCTGCGCCCCATGCCTCGATATTTTCAGAAATCAATAGCGGACGTGCAGGCTCAAGTATGGGCAGAGCAGCGTCGTGGGCTCCTGTTGCTGTCGTTGCAATTCCACCGATTGCTTGGCCTAACTGGGTGGCAATCATGGTGCCGATGAAAGAACGAAGAAGCCCTGCAATTGCACCAATCGGTGCTGCGCCCATCTGTTCTTCATATTCACTGCCGGCAGAGTTCATCGCTTCATCAAGTAAACGAGAGATAGCAGCGCTGAGACCACTTGCAAGCGGCTCCATGGTTGCCTGCCACCCAGGAAGCGTTTCATCAATCCAATCGAGGCGACTAATAGCGCGAGGTGCAGTTGATGAGACCGCAGGAAAATCTGTTGCTTCATTCAGCCAGATATCTGCGATTTCGCAGGCGTTATTTACTGCAGTCACATCATTGGTGCCAAGAGGTTGTGACCCTTGTGCTGTAACAAATTTCTTTCCGGTATCTCGAACCGGCGCTAGTGGAAGTGCTTCCGTAGATCCAGCTCCAAATAAACTGCTAAGACCGGCAAGTGGAATTCCAGCACCTGGATTTATCCCAAGTTGTTCAAATTGCTGCTGAATCTGCTCTTGCATCTGCTTCATCATCGCTTCAAGATTTTCGCGGTTGGTGCGCTCGGCATCATCACCGTCATCTGGTGTAAATCCAAAAGCCATGGTTTCAACCCCACATCTCATCTGAGCGATTTCGTATATGTGAATAGTAGAACACCGATAACCGGCACTTTCTTCCCGAGGGCACTACTCTATTTCTATGCAGATTATTCTCTCAGCGCCGCTAGCTGCCTCATCTGCCTTTACAGCCCTCATTTGGTGGCTGGTTCCACTCGCAGGCGTTATTGGCGCGTTCGGCTATGTTCTCTGGATTTCTCGATTTAAGAATAAATTCGAGAAAGGTACATCGCGCTCAGTAAATCAATTTGAGCGCTTTCAGAACTCGTTCCGCAACGATGATTCATCGAAATAAGACCCTTCGCTTCTCGCGAACTCCTTCACTCCTTCGCTACTGCGTTTTAGCCCTGACGCTGATCGCTCTCGTAGCCCCAATGAACTTTGCGCTGATTACTCCAGGACCAGCGACGGAGCTATTTCCAAAGGTTTTAAAGGTAGAACAATCTAACTCGGTGAAGGTCTATCCAGTTCATGGACAGCTCAATCTCCTCACGATCTATGTCACCAATCCTGAAAGCTATGTATTCGGGGCGCAAGTGCTTGGTTGTTGGATCTGGGGCGATTGCGTAGTCCTTCCTCGATCGGTGATGTATAAAGATGGCGCAACCGATAAGGCCGAGGAGAAGGCCGGAACAAAAGAGATGGTTCAATCGCAGAACCTGGCACTTGCCGCAGCGCGCGCGGCAATCGCAAGAAAGTTTCCCAATATCGACACATCGAAGGTGAATGACTCTGCAGTAAAAGTTACTTTGGAAAATACTGGAGGACCAAGTGGTGGCGTCATCTTCACACTCGGCCTCATTGATCTGCTCACGCCAGAAGACCTCCTTCAGGGAAGAGATATCGCAGGCACTGGAACAATTTCTGCAAATGGAAAGGTTGGGGCGATCGGGGGAGTCACCGAGAAAATCATCGGAGCTAAGAAAGCCGGGGCCTCACTCCTCTTTGTCTCACGGGAAAATTGCGACCAACTCCCAGCCACAGTCGACGGAATATCTATCATCGCAATCAACAATATTGACCAGGCGATTGACTATTTACTGAAGCCAATTCCAGGCGGGAAACCTGCGGGAAAGGATTTAAATTCTGCAAGAATTCAGGGTTGCGCTAGCGTAGGAGCATGAATCGAAATCGCACGCCGCTAGCCATCACAATCGGAATTCTTGTAGCCCTCGGAGCAATCTTTATCTCCTTGAGCGGTTTCTATATTGATTGGCTCTGGTTTAAATCAGTCGACTTCACATCGGTCTGGAGCAAGGTTCTAACTACCAAGGTAGAGCTCTTCCTGATTGCGGGACTAATTAGCTCGATCGTAATCTCCCTCAATATCTATCTCGCATACAAGCGTCGCCCGTTCTATGTTCCCACTTCAATTGAACTCAATGGCGTCGAAAGAATCCGTGCCCAAATCGAGCCAATCATTCGTTGGGTATTTCTCGGTCTCTTTGCTGCAATCACTTACTTCGCTGGTACATCTGCAACTTTGTACTGGAAAGAATGGCTTCTCTTTAAGAATGCAACAGATTTCGGCGTTAAAGATCCACAATTCAATCTCGATATTTCTTTCTTTGCGTTTAAGTTACCTCTCTACCAGGCGATCATTTCGTGGGCAATCTCTGCTCTCGTTCTCGCCGCACTCGCATCGATTTTCGTTCATTACATGTATGGCGGAATCCGTACTGTCGGACAGGGTGATCGCACAACGGTAGCTGCGCGTGTTCAGCTCTCAATCCTCTTTGGATTAATTGTTGTTATGAAGGCTATTGCGTATTGGTTCGACCGTTATGCGCTGGCTCTTAAAGAGAACAAGTTGATTACCGGTGCGACATATACAGATGTCAACGCAACACTTCCTGCGAAGGCAATCCTTGCGGGAATTGCAGTTATCTGCGCACTTCTCTTCTTTGCAAACGTCATTCGAAAGTCCTGGCTTCTTCCAGCAGCCGGAACAGCGTTGATGGTTGTTTCATCGGTGCTGATTGCAGGCATCTACCCTGGCGCTGTTCAGCAGTTCCAGGTAAAGCCATCTGAATCATCGAAGGAAGCCCCTTATATTCAGCGTAATATCGACGCTACACGTGCCGCTTATGGACTGACAGATGTCGATATGCAGGAATACGACGCAGCAGTTGCACCGAATGCAGGCCAGCTCGCAGGCGATGCGGCGACTATCAACAACATTCGTTTGATGGATCCCAATGTTCTTTCAGCAACATTCCGCCAGTTGCAGCAGATCAAGCCATATTACGGATTTACCGAATCACTCGATATCGATCGCTACACCATCAACGGCACAACTCGTGATGCAGTCGTTGCCGTCCGCGAACTCAATATTGACGGTAACCCAAGCCGTAACTGGATTAACGACCACTTGGTCTACACACACGGTTTTGGTTTTGTTGCCGCTTATGGCAACACAGTCGACGCCGATGGAAAACCAAACTTCATTGTTGGAGATCTTCCACCTACAAGCGGACTCGGAAAGTTTGAACCTCGAATCTACTTCGGGGAAAATTCACCCGAATACTCAATCATCGGCGGTAAGGCAGCTGGTTCAAAGGCAGCCCCAGTTGAATTCGACTATCCAGATGATAGCTCCGCAAGCGGTCAGAAGAACGTGACATACACCGGTTCAGGTGGAGTTCCGGTGGGTGGTCTGCTCAACAAAGCAGTCTTTGCAATTAAGTATGGTGAGCAGCGAATCTTGCTCTCAAGCTTGATTAATAAAGATTCAAAGATTCTTTATAACCGCAACCCACGCGATCGCGTCGCAAAGGTTGCACCGTGGTTGACTCTCGATGGAGATCCATATCCAGCTGTTGTTGGCGGAAAGATTCTCTGGATTGTCGACGGATATACAACCACCGCTGGATACCCGTACTCTGAAGGAACATCTCTTGCAGATGCCACAACAGATGCCCTTACTCGTAACTCTGCATCTATTACTGCGCAGGGAAATCAGCGCGTGAATTACATCCGCAACTCTGTAAAAGCAACGGTTGACGCTTATAACGGCACCGTGACTCTCTATCAGTGGGATGAAAAAGATCCAGTATTAAAGAGCTGGATGAAGGCTTTCCCGAAGACTGTTCAGGCAAAGAGCGCTATCTCAGCAGAGCTCTTTGATCACTTGCGATATCCAGAAGATCTCTTCCGTGTGCAGCGTGACATTCTCGCGTCGTACCACGTCAAGAGTGCAGCTGCCTTCTACGGTGGTCAAGACTTCTGGCGCGTACCTAGCGATCCATCTTCATTTGGTAATAACAGCGGCGCACAGCCTCCGTATTACCTGACTTTGAAGTTGCCTAATGCAAAGGCTCCTGCCTTCTCATTGACAACTCCATTCGTTCCAAAGGGAACACGTGAGAACCTGACAGCATTTGCAACGGTTAACTCAAAGCCAGGACCTGACTACGGAAAGATAACTGTCCTTCAACTTCCACGAAGCACAGCTATCTCAGGACCATCACAGATTGCATCAAACTTCGAAGCAAAGCCAGAAGTCGCAAATACCTTGTCACTTCTTCGCCAAGGTGGATCTGATGTTGTGCTTGGAAACTTGCTCACACTTCCAGTTGGTGGCGGACTTCTCTACGTTCAACCTGTCTATGTGAAGGCAACTTCAAATGCATCGGCATATCCATTGTTGCAGAAGGTGCTTGTCTCCTTCGGTGACGTCATTGGATTTGATAGCTCACTTAAGGGAGCACTTGATCAAGTCTTCGGTGGAAACTCTGGTTCATCAACTTCAACGTCACCTACGACAACAACTTCTAACAGTTCAGCTGATCTCTCTGCAGCTCTTGCATCTGCAAAGCAAGCAATTGCAGATGGACAAGCCGCACTTGCAAAGGGAGATTTCGCTGCATATGGCCGCGCACAAGATCGCTTGAAATCAGCGATTGCAGCAGCGATTGCAGCACAAGCTCGAGCAAAGTAAGGCGAGAACTTTCACCGATTTGGTGAAGTAAGCGCAGTTCACCTAGAATTGTGCTTACCGACGCGGGGTGGAGCAGCTCGGTAGCTCGCTGGGCTCATAACCCAGAGGTCGTAGGTTCAAATCCTGCCCCCGCTACCAATGTAGTTAAGGTAAATGGCCGTTCAAAGAGAACTTCTTTGGGCGGCCATTCGCTATTCTCTAGGGCCATGAGACCTCAACTCAATCCAGCTATCTCGGGATATGCACTGCATGTGATGACCGCTAGCGGTGCAGCAGCGGGACTCCTTGCTCTTCAGGCAGTGATCGATAACAACGTCCGTGGTGCTCTCTTGTGGCTCTTGGTCTGTCAGGTTCTTGATGGTCTCGATGGGCCGATTGCACGAAAGATTGATGTGGTTTTTAACGCTCCTCGCGTAGATGGGTACGTACTCGATCTCATCGTTGATTATGTGACATGTGTAGTAGTGCCTGTTGCTTTGATGGTGCGCCTTAATATGTTGCCTTCTGAATTTCAAACGTTGATCGCAGCGATGGTTCTTCTGCTCTCTGCGCTGTGGTTTGCTCGTACCGATATTGAGACTGACGATCATTGGTTTAACGGATTCCCGGCTGTATGGAACTTGGCTGTGCCGTCATTCTTGATTTTCGATCTCAGCCAACGCGTTGTTGCAATCACTACTGTATTGCTCGCAATTTCGCAGCTGACAAATGTTAAATTCCCACACTTGGTTCGCGTCCTCAAATGGCGTGCATTTACTCTGCCATTTGCAATGCTCTACATCCTCAACCTATTCATCTTGTCCTGGAATTACAGCAACGAAAGCGGCGTTCAAACTTCAATGGTCTCAAACGTCATCATGATTGCATTCCCTATCTACGTAGGTGCAATCTCGCTGATTCGAACCTTTACCGGATCCGAAGAGAGTTAGTCACAACAAAGAGGCTACTCAGCGCCATTGCTGCAGCTGCGTACATCGGTGTCATCAATCCCATCGCTGCAATTGGTAAGCCGATCGTGTTGTAGGCAAATGCCCATCCGAGGTTTGTCCGGATTGTGCGCAATGTGCGTCGCGAAAGATTAAGAGCATCAATCACACCCATTAATTGTGGTCGCATCAACGTGATATCAGCGGTAGAGATTGCGGTATCTGTGCCAGTTCCCATCGCAATACTGAGATCGGCTTGTGCAAGCGCAGCAGCATCATTAACGCCATCTCCCACCATCATGACCTTTCGGCCCTGGCTTTGAAGCTCTTGTACCTTCGAAATCTTCTCTTCAGGAGATGCATTCGCAATAACGTATTGAGAGCTAATGCCCACTTGTGAAGCGATTAGTACCGCTGAATCGTGATGATCACCGGTAACTAGCCAGCTTTCAATTCCACGTTCACGCAGCGCAGCGACCGCTTGGCCGGCATCTTTCTTAATGACATCGCCGGTGGCAAAGAGAGCAATTGCAACACCATCTACCGCAAGAAGTGACGTGGTGCGCGAAGCTGCCTTTGCAGCTGCTATTGCATCCACTAATTGTGAGTCAAGAGCAACTGCGCTGTGAGCAACAGACTCTGGTGAACCAATGATGACGACCATGGATTTACCAAAGGCGCTTACTCGAGCAGCCACACCAGATCCTGGGGTCTGATTGAAATCAGAGACCGATAACTTTTCCGCAGATTTTGAGGTGCAGTAGTTCACGATTGCTTTTGCAACCGGATGATCATTCTGACTCTCAAGTGCCATGGCTAGGGAGAGGACGCTCTTCTCGGTGAGCACACCCTCAAAGGAAGGGCCGAGAATTTTCTGAGCAGAAACTGGAATAACGACATCTCGGACCTGCATCTGGCCGTCAGTTAACGTTCCGGTCTTATCGAGAACTACTACATCAACCTCTTTAGCAGCAGAGAGCACTCGGGGCTGACGAATCACGATTCCACGAAGAGCTCCACGGCCAGAAGCGACCAAAAGAGCGACAGGAGTGGCTAATCCAAGAGCGCAAGGACAGGCAATAACGAGGACTGTGATTGCAGTTGAGATAGAAACGGTGAGAGTTTTACCTTCTGCGTAATACCAGAAGAGATATGTAGCAATTGCAAGAGTTGTGACTGCAGGAACGAAGATCGCTGCAATCTTGTCAGCGCTCTGCTGAATAGGAGATTTACTTGCTTGAGCAGTCACGACCATAGAGGTAATTCGGGCCATCTCGGTATCGCTTCCGATGCGCGTTGCGCGCACAATGATGCGGCCATTGTTATTGAGCGCAGAACCGATTACGCGATCACCTGGAGTGATATCTACGGGAAGTGACTCACCTGTAATGAGTGAGTTATCGACTGTCGTAATTCCTGAAATCACAATTCCATCAGTTGCAATACGTGCGCCAGGCTTTACTACGAACTCATCTCCAACTTTGAGGTGAGAAATAGGAATCACAACTTCGCTTCCACTTCGGAGAACGGTGACTTCCTTCTCACCAAGAGCCAATAAAGTGGAGAGGGCGCTACTTGCACTGCGCTTTGCACGTGACTCGAGATAACGACCAAGGATTACAAAGAGCAGTACTCCTGCCGCAACTTCGGTATAGAGATCGCCTTTACCTGTATAAGTCGCATAGATTGACCAGAGATATGCGGAGAGCGATCCGAGTGAAATCAGCGAATCCATCGTTGGATGGAAGAAATTTCGAATTGCGGCTCGGTGGATTGGAAAAGCAACAATCAGGATTAGCGGCGTTGTGAGTGCTAGTGCCAGCCATGAGGCAAAGTGGTGATCCGAATTTGGTGGCAATGGCCAACCATTGGAGATAAAGATATTGAAGAGCCAATAGCCTACTGAGTGATGCCACGACATCACCATCGAAATAGCAATCGTCGGAACCGCAAAAATAATCGCAGCAATCAGCGCACGAGCTGCACCCTTGCGATGCAGTGCTGGATCATTGCGATCTTCTAGAAGAGATGCGCTGTAGCCAGCTGCCTTAACGGCCTTAATAATCACCTCTGCTTTGACTTCAGAGGGGGCTAGTACGTGGACCGTCTCAGATGCAAAATTCACTGAGGCACTTACACCCGGAATGGCATTGAGGCTTCGTTCTACTGAATTAACACATGCACTGCACGTCATGCCAGTGACCGCATAAGTGGCCGGAACTAAAGTCGCTTTAGAGAGATCGATTTCAGGTAGAGGCTCTGCCTTGGGCAGCTTGTGATGCATGAGATCAATCTGGATATCTTCCACGTCTTTGCTCTTTTCTTTAGAAGAAACTCTTACGCCTTGAGTGCGTCAATAATGTATTTATGAAGTGCAGCATTAGTGGAAACGCCGTTTCCACCATGTGGTCCAGGTACGCCTGAAGTGTTTGAGAAGACTCCACCTGCTTCCGTCACGATGAGATCGAGCGCTGCCATATCCCACAACGCAAGCACTGGTTCGACCGCCGCTTCTAGCGCACCTTCTGCAACCAACATATGTGACCAGAAGTCACCATATCCGCGAGTACGCCAGGCCTTTTTCAGCAGAGCGCGGAAAGGAGTAAGCATCTCGCCCCACCCTTCAAAATCAGAGTATGAGATTGATGCATCTTCAATTCGAGAGACGCCAGATACATGAATTCTCTTCGTTGTTTCTCGATTAATCGTGACAAATGCACCGCCACCAATATGAGCCGACCATCGGCGAAAGAGCGCTGGTGCACTTACAACGCTGACGACAGTACGCTGACCGCCATTCGGAGTTCTTTCAATGAGCGCAATCAGAGTTGCCCAGGTTGGAACACCGCGCAGGAAGTTCTTGGTTCCATCGATTGGATCGATTACCCAGTAGCGATTCTTCTCGATGCCTTCGTTACCAAACTCTTCTCCGACGATTCCATCATCAGGACGATGAGCATGCAACAGTGCGCGGATTGCTTCTTCGGATGATTTATCCGCATCGGTAACGGGGGTGTTATCGGGCTTGGTTGTAATTGCTAGATCGAGTGCTTGATATCGCTTGAGCGTAATTGCATCAGCAGCATCGGCTAAGCGATGGGCCAATGTGAGGTCTTCACCGTATGAAAATTGCGAATTACTGCTCATGAGGTAAGTCTACGTAACTCTTTGCATCTAAGAGCGACCGTAAACTTTCAAGGCGCAATTTTCTCTCTTCGCTGTGCTGAGGGTCCTGATTGACCCATTCGTTGAGCGCACACCCATCTTCTGCATGTGAGCAATGAGACATGCAGGTCGCTGCAACTTCCGCGAGATCGGGAAATGCCTCAACGATTTCACGAGGATCACGGTGAGCTAGACCAAATGCACGAATGCCTGGCGTATCGATAATCCATCCGCCCGCTGGAAGTTCTAGCGCAACTGCGCTCGATGAAGTGTGGCGACCGCGGCCAGTAACGTCATTGACGTCACCCGTGAGGCGATCTGCATTCGGGACCAAATCATTGATCAATGTGGATTTACCAACACCTGAATGCCCAACGAGTACCGAAACTTTGCCTCTCAGGATTTCTGCAATCTGATTGACCTGAGCTGAACGCTCAGCAATCTTTGAAGAAGTTGTCAAAATCTCAACACCAAGTGCTGCGTACTTCTCCAAAAATTCAGGAACAGGGGCCACATCAATCTTTGTCAAGACGATAATGGGATGAATCTTCTCGATAAATGCACTGACCAAGAAACGATCGATTAATCCGCGACGAGGTTCTGGATTAGCAGATGCGACGACGATGATGAGTTGATCGATGTTGGCCACGATAGTGCGCTCAAGCTTTGCAGCATCGTCGACCGTCCGACTCAATGAATTAGTGCGTTCATTAACTTTTACAATGCGAGCTAGAGTGCCCTCATCACCAGTGGTATCGCCAACAATTTCAACCGAGTCACCTACAACAACTGACTTCGGACCTAGTTCACGAGCTTTCATTGCAACAACAAGCTGACCTTTTGCTGGACCAACTTGCAATACGCATCCGCTACGACCACGGTCGACAGAGATTACGAGTGCGGTGTGAGAATCATTATGAGCTGGACGATCTTTACTGCGACGACGTGTTGTACGGGATGGGCGGATGCGAACATCAGATTCATCGTATTCACGAGGTGTCATCGAGTATCAACCATTTATGCGAGAAGGCTCTTCCAGAGTCCGGGGAAATCAGTTAACGTCTTGCGAGTTGTCGCGATGTTTTCGACCTCAATGCCATCTACGACGAGGCCAATAACAGCGCCAGCAGTAGCTAGGCGGTGATCTTCGTAGGTATGAAAGACACCTGAGTGAAGAGGAGCGGGAGTGATGTGAAGAGCTGTCTCTTCCTCAGTCACATTGCCACCAAGGCTATTGATTTCACGAGTGAGCGCTGCAAGGCGATCGGTCTCATGTAAACGTAAGTGTCCGATACCGCGGAGATATGAAGGCGAATCAGCGAGAGCTGCAAGTGCTGCAATAGAAGGAGTGAGCTCACCAACATCATGAAGGTCAATATCAATTCCATGAATGCTCTCGCCGCCAGTTACTTTAAGACCCCCATCAACAAATTCAACAGTTGAACCCATCGATGTGAAAATATCGCGGAGCTGATCACCGGGTTGAGTTGTAGAACGGGGCCAATCAGAAATGGTGATGGATCCACCACAGACCATTGCGAGCGAGATAAATGGAGCAGCGTTCGATAAATCAGGTTCGATAACGAGATCGACACCATGAAGCGCACCTGGTTCGACGCGCCAAGTCTGAGCAGCTGCATCGACAGTAACTGTCGCACCGAAATCACGGAGCATCTGCACCGTCATTTCGATGTGTGGCATCGATGGCAGAGTTCCACCCGAATGTTTCACGGTGATTCCATTTGTCATGCTTGGTGCTACCAATAGAAGTGCAGATAAGAATTGGCTGGAAGCACTTGCATCGATAGTGAGATTGCCACCAGGGATACTTCCCTGTGACTTCATCACCATCGGCAATGAGTATCGGCCTTCGTGTTCGATACTGATACCGAGATCCTCTAAAGCTTTAATGACAGGACCAAGTGGTCGCTCGTAGCTGCGTGGATCTCCATCGAAGGCAATATCGCCAGATGCAAGTGCTGCTAGTGGTGGCAAGAAGCGCATGACGGTTCCAGCATTTCCTACATCGACCTTCGCGGGACCCTTTAGGGGAGCTGGAGTGATTACCCAGTAATCACCTTGTGCATCGCTGCCGCTTTCGTTTCCAACGCCCATTGCAGCAAGGCCTGCAGACATGAGTTCTGAATCTCGGGAGACAAGAGGCTTGCGAATAATGGAAGGTGTTGTTGCCTGTGCAGCCAAGATCAGTGCGCGATTGGTGACTGATTTAGATCCAGGAATAGTGACGATTGCATCGACCGGGCGCTTCCCGCGAAAAGGCGCGGGCCATAGCGGGTGCGATGAATTCATGGATGAATCGTACCGGGTTACTATTTCGTTATGTGCGGCAGATATGCGATGGCTCAACGCCAAGAGGAGATTGTCGCCTTCTTTAATCTGACTGAGAATGACTCCAATCCGACCCTTCCGCTCAATTGGAATATCGCTCCCACAAATGAGATTTACATAGTTAAAGACCGCGACCGCGAGAGCAATGAAAGAATCCTCGACAGTGCATCATGGGGATTGATTGCACCATGGCAGAAGAGCTTTGCTGATGCGCGAGCCAGTCAGTCACATGCCATCAATGCGCGAAGTGAATCGATTCATGAGAAGCCAACTTTTCGCGATGCATTTCGCACATCACGATGTCTCATACCCGCGACTGGATATTACGAATGGGCGACGTCGCTCGGAAAATATTCTCCGAAGCAACCTTTCTACATCACAAGTGAAGACGGTTCGCCACTTTCTATTGCGGGAATTTGGAACAGTTGGAAAAGCGAGAACGATGAGGTGATTCAGAGCGCTGCAATCATCACTCGTGAAGCTGTAGGGGAGCTCGCGACAATCCATAGCCGCATGCCTGTCTTTATGCCCCGAGATCGTTGGAACGATTGGTTAGATCCCAAGAACCGCGAGATACATTCTCTTCAGGCGCTCATGCAGCGCGAGCAACCCGCGGAAGGCTTGGTTACCCGCCCCATTTCTCCCCGGGTAAATCTCGTTGCAAATAATGGGTCAGCGCTGATTGAAGAGATAGAACTGGGTGAGCCAGAGACGCTTTTCTAATGGAGAAGCTGAAGATCTCGGGTTAGGATGACAGCAATGACATCGAAAGATTTGGTACTCGAGAGCGCGGCCGACCGCACCATTCGGTTCGAGCGCGATGCCCTTGCGTTCACTGACCAGCTCTACGCTGCTGCACTTCGATATACAAAAAACCCTGAAGATGCGCGCGACTTAGTTCAAGACACTTATCTCAAAGCTTTTACCTCTTTCCATCAATTCGAAGAAGGAACTAATCTCCGCGCCTGGCTCTATCGCGTACTCACCACAACATTTATCAACAGCTATCGCAAAGGTCAGCGCCAACCTCAGATTGCACAAGCAGAGCTAGAAGATTGGCAGGTTGCACAAGCGCAATCACACACTAGCGATCTTGGAAAATCCGCTGAGGTAGAGGCTCTCGAAAATCTTCCCGATAGCGATATCAAGCGAGCACTCCAAGAGATTCCTGAAGACTTCCGGATGGTTGTCTACTTGGCTGATGTCGAAGGGTTCTCTTATAAAGAGATTGCAGAAATTGTCGGCGCCCCTGCAGGAACTGTGATGTCACGACTTCACCGCGGCCGCAAGCAATTGCGCGAGAAGTTAGCCAGTTATGCAAAAGATCTTGGCTACACCGTGAAGGGAGATGAATCATGAGCTACATCGAAATTCAATGCGGCGACGTTCTCTCTTCAGTGATCTTTATTATTGAAGGAGAGCTCGATCAGCTTCCACAGCGCTCTGCAATTGAAGAACACATCACTTCCTGTCTTCCATGTAATGCAGAAATTGCTCATGAGCGCGCTATGCATGACTTGCTTCAAGAGACGCTTCGCCGTACCTGCAATGAACGTGCACCCGAAGATTTGCATGAAGCAATTCATCGCCAATTACGAGCGCAGATGGCTGGCAGTACAGAGGTTGTCACGCAGTTCAGCATGACTGAGATTTCAATTGAAATCGATGAGTTTGGAAATATCGAACACCGCGAGATTCAAATTGAGCAGACTCACATCCAGCATTTCATCGACGATGATGGCGATAAGCAGTCGTGAAACCGGCTGATGAAGTATTGGGAGCCGTTGGCTTCTCTGTAATGACTGTTCGCCCAGGCGATACCGCTCTAGCTATGGGACTTTCCGAGCTTCCTATCGTTGCTACATCTCACTTATTGCATGCGATGGAATCAGCGACAATTGCTGCGCTCAGCGAGCACTTAGATAACGGTGAAACTACATTCTTGCTCTCATCATCAATCGAACTTCTGGCATCTGCTCAAGTGGGGGATGAACTCCGCGCCAATGCGCGATGCATCGACATCAACGGACGCGAGTTAACTTTTGAATGTGATGTCTATGAAGGCGAGCGTCATATTGCTCAAGCCGAAATAAAAAGAGCGACAGTGGAACGAGTAACTTTCCTCGCTCGCACTGCCGCTGAATCTCTTTTAAAGAACTAGAGGTTCGAGAGTGGCGATTACGCCTTCTTTGTCTCCCAGAAAATCGCTGCAATCTCATCGATCTTTGCGATCAATGAATCTGCAACTGCAACATCCTGTGTTCCCTTTGTTCCTGCAGCTCCTGCAAGCTTTGTTGCATCATTGAAAAGTGTGTGGAGCTGTGGGTACTTCTCAAAGTGAGGTGCCTTGAAGTAGTCAGTCCAGAGAACCCAGAGGTGCTCCTTGACTGCATGTGAACGCTCTTCCTTAATTGCAACTGAGCGTGAACGGAAATCAGCGTCTGTATTAGCTGCGTATTTCTCCATGCAAGCCTTTACAGAGAGAGCTTCGATGCGAGCCTGTGCTGGGTCATAAACGCCGCATGGAAGATCGCAGTGAGCAAGGACAGTTGTCTTGGGTGTGAATAGGTTTCTCATGGCTCAAAGATTAGTGGAGCAAAGGCTCCATCGCATACCGGAAAGTGCACCCGTAGACTCTGCGCTATGAGCAAGCGCTTCTCCACCGTCCTCGTTGAGGGCGAATCAATGCTCCCTACCTATGCGCCAGGGGATTGGCTGATGGCCAACTGGGGCAATTACGCCCTGAAATCGCCTAGTTTCTCGCTCGGAAATATCTTCGGCGATCGCGTGCAGGTTGGAGATGTCGTTGTAATCGAACGCCCTGAATATCCAGGAGTCTTCTATGTAAAACGGATTACTGAAGTTCGGAATGACTCACATCAAATTTTCGTAAGCAGCGATAATCCAGAAGGAAATGATTCACGTCAGTGGGGTTGGCTTCCGGTTTCATCGGTGCAGGCAAAAGTTGTTTCGAGAGTACGTAAATCAAAGAAGTAAATTTCTAAATAAAAAACCGGCCCACATAATAAGTAAGCCGGTTTTTTGTTGAAAGATTTAGCGAGGCAAGAGCTTTATCACCAGTTACCTGGTGAATGCCTCCTGTAGCAACGCCTTCAACTCTTCCTCATGCAAGTGGTGGTTACCTGTTGCAGGAGATGCAGTTGCGCGACGTGATACTCGACGGAATACACGATTATCGATTGCGCGACCACCGTGAGCTTCTGATGTGCGAAGTGCAATGTGAGACCAAGGTCCCTGGTTTGCTGGCTCATCTTGTACCCAGAGCAAGTTTGCATTTGGATGCTTGGCAGCTTCTTCACGCATTGCATCAATCGGAAGTGGGTAGAGAAGTTCGACGCGAACGATCGCAGTTGTGTTCTCGCCAAGCTTCTCGCGCTCTGCAACGAGGTCGTGATAAATCTTGCCTGAGCAGAAGATCAAGCGAGATGCATTCTGAACCTTGTCATCACCGATGACTGGACGGAATGTTCCGCTAGTAAAATCACTTAGTTGTGATGCAGCGGCTTTGAGGCGAAGCATCGACTTTGGAGTGAAGACAACCATTGGGCGACGAGTTGGGTTAGCAACGTGCCAACGCAACAAGTGGAAGTAAGAAGCAGGTGATGATGGCTGTGCGACAGTCATATTGTTCTCAGCGCAGAGCTGCAAGAAACGCTCAATACGTGCTGATGAGTGATCTGGGCCTTGACCTTCATAACCATGTGGAAGCAAGAGGACTACTGATGAACGCTCGCCCCACTTCTGAAGAGCAGATGAAATGAATTCATCGAGGATGGTCTGAGCGCCGTTAACGAAGTCACCGAACTGACCTTCCCACATGACGAGAGCTTCAGGACGAACGACCGAATAGCCATATTCAAAGCCAAGTGCTGCATATTCGCTGAGCAATGAGTCGACGACGAAGAATTGGTTCTCATCTTGAATCATTGAACGAAGTGGAGTCCATTCATTCGCATTCTCTGCATCAACAATCACAGCATGACGGTTAGAGAATGTTCCGCGACGTGAATCCTGTCCAGCCAAACGAATTGGATGGCCTTCCTTCAGGATTGATCCGAATGCGAGAAGCTCTCCCATAGACCAATCAATTGTTCCGTCGTTGAGCATCTCTGGACGCTTTGCCAACTGCGGAGCCATCTTTGGATGGAGATTAAATCCTTCAGGTGTAGCAACTTGTGTCGCTGCAATTTCGCGAGCAAGTGATTCAGGAATCGCAGTTGCGATTGCCTCAGCTGCTGGAGGAACTGGAGCCTTGAAGTTTGGATCATGATCAGGAACATGGTTAGCAACTGATGCAAAGACCGCTTCGAGCTCTGCCTGGTATTCAGCTTGAACTTGCTGAGCTTCTTCAGGTGTGATGTCACCGCGACCCACAAGAGCTTCGGTGTACAAAGTACGTGTTGTGCGCTTTGCGCCGATCAACTTGTACATCAATGGCTGTGTGAATGCTGGCTCATCGCCTTCATTGTGTCCGCGACGACGGTAACAAACCATGTCGATGACTACATCTTTGTTAAATGCCTGGCGATATTCGAATGCAAGACGTGCAACGCGAACACATGCCTCTGGATCATCACCGTTAACATGGAAGACCGGCGCTTCAATCATCTTTGCAATATCTGTTGAGTATCGCGCAGTACGTGATGCATGAGGTGAAGTTGTAAATCCAACCTGGTTATTGATGACAATGTGAATCGTTCCGCCGGTGCGGTAGCCAGCAAGACCTGACAACTGAAGTGTCTCCATGTTGACGCCTTGGCCTGCAAATGAAGCATCACCGTGAAGAAGAATTGGAAGAACAGAATAAGCACCCTTGTTATTGAGGCGATCCTGCTTTGCCCGCACAATGCCTTCAAGTACTGGGTTTACAGCTTCAAGGTGTGATGGGTTAGCTGCAAGGTAGATCTTTGTCTGAGCGCCAGATTCAGCGGTGAAGACTCCTTCAGTTCCCAAGTGGTACTTCACATCGCCAGAGCCGTGAACTTCATTCTCTGCATAATGGCCCTGGAACTCCTGGAAGATCTGTCCAGATGACTTGCCTGCGATATTTGCAAGCATGTTGAGGCGACCGCGGTGAGGCATACCGATACAGACCTCATCAAGTCCGCGCTCTGCAGCAGCAGAGACGATTGCATCAGTCAGAGGAATTACAGATTCGCCGCCTTCAAGAGAGAAGCGCTTCTGTCCAACGAACTTTGTCTGCAAGAAAGATTCAAATGCTTCTGCACTATTGAGCTTGCGAAGAATTCGGAGCTGCTCGCTGCGATCAACCTTTTCAAACTTCCTCTCAAGGTTATCTTGGAACCACTTACGCTCTTCTGGGTTCGAGATGTACATGTACTCAACGCCAATGGAACGGCAGTAGGTGTCGCGCAAGAGACCGAGAATCTTGCGAAGTGGAAGGAATGCCTTGCCACCGAATCCACCTGTTGCAAATTCACGATCGAGATCCCACAAAGTAAGTCCGTGAGTCTGTACATCCAAATCAGGATGCGTGCGCTGACGATAAACAAGTGGATCTGTATCTGCCATGAGGTGACCCCATGTGCGATATGCAGCGATTAATTGCTGAACGCGTGCAGTCTTATCAATCTCTGAATCTTTTGTGACAGCGAAATCTGGTGCCCAACGAATTGGTTCGTATGGAATTCGAAGCGCTGTAAAGATTTCATCGTAGAATCCTTCAGCTCCGAGAAGAAGTTCGTGAATACGGCGAAGGAAATCACCCGACTGAGCACCCTGAATAACGCGGTGATCGTATGTGCTTGTCAGTGTGAGGACCTTGCTGATTGCCATACGTGCAAGAGTCGCCTCTGATGCACCTTGGAATTCAGCCGGATAATCCATCGCACCAACGCCCATGATGAGGCCCTGGCCCTGAACGAGACGTGGAACAGAGTGAACTGTTCCGATTGTTCCTGGGTTTGTCAGTGAGACAGTTGTCCCCGCGTAATCTTCAACGGTAAGAGTGCCTGTGCGTGCCTTCTTTACAGTCTCTTCATAAGAGACCCAGAACTGACCGAAATCGAGTGCTTCGCAACCCTTAATAGATGGAACTAAAAGTTGGCGTGTTCCATCAGGCTTTGCCAAGTCAATCGCGATACCAAGGTTGATGTGTTCTGGCTTTCCGATTGCTGGCTTGCCATCTACTTCGCCGAAGAATGCATTCATCTCTGGCATCTGGCGAATCGCCTTGATCATGGCATAAGCGATGATGTGTGTGAAAGAAACTTTTCCACCACGACCGCGAGCAAGGTGGTTATTAATAACGATGCGGTTATCAATCATCAACTTCGCAGGAATTGCGCGAACAGATGTTGCAGTTGGAACTGTAAGTGAAGCTTCCATTGATTGAACAACGCGACCTGCAACTCCACGAAGTGGTTCCATAGTTGATGCACCAGGGGATGCAAGTGTTGGAGCTGGCTTCACTTCTGCCTGCGCAGGTGTCGATGGTGCTGCAGCAACTTCACGAACGATTGGTTGTGTTTGCGGAGTTGACGCAACAACTGGAGTCGATGGCTGAACTGGAGCAGGTATTGCAGGTGCTGCAGGAGTAGAAGTCACCCAACTCTGAGTCGGGGTTGCAGTTGGCGCTGAAGATGAAACTGGCGCTGCAACAACGGTCGTAGGCGTACCTTGCATAGAAATATTTGGCGCAACAACCGGCTTCGGTGTTGGCGGTACTCCGGCTGATGGAGTCGCAGCTGGTTTGCCTGCGCTCGGATTATTCGCGAAGTAGGTCACCCACTCTGAAGGAACTGAAGAAGGATCTGATTGGTATCGCTCGTACATTTCATCAACGAGCCAATCATTTGCACCAAAATCTTGTCCTGAAGACACTGAGCGCTCCTTTGCGTTCTCACTTCCACCGACTTGCAGGCTAAGAGTAACGGCTGAGAGGCTCCTATATAAATGGAGAAAGTGGCCTCCAGAGGGCGAGATAGCGCACACTTTCGCCCCATTTCAACTGGCGACCACCCTCACCCACTGGGAGGGTTTGCCCATGAATCTCACCGGTCGAAATCTCGCTCTCATCACGGGCGGCAGTCGAGGACTTGGGTTTGAAACAGCCAAAGCACTTCGTAATCAAGGCTTTGATCTGATCCTTGTCGCCAAGGATTCAACGCGTCTCTCTGATGCGAAAACCTCACTCCTCTCAGATGGACGCACTGAATCAGTCGAGGCGTATTCCATTGATTTCGAAAACCCAATAGCGACTGCATCGGCTCTCGAAGCCATTGCGATAAATCATCCCGATATCACTCATTTGATTATTGCTCACGGTGTAATGAGCGAGAAGATGTCTAAGACTCTCAAGACGACAGATGCTGAATGGCGACGAGTCATGTCGATCAATCTCGATTCTGTTTTTCAAATAGTTAACCGACTCGTTCCCGCAATTGTTGAATCACGTAATGGTCGAGTGGTCATCTTCTCTGCATGTCTTGGTCGCATGTCAGGTCCGGGAAATGCTGGGGGACTTGCGCCATATCGAATTAGTAAAGCTGGAGTAAATGCGTTAGTGCGCAATCTTGCGCATGAAACAGGACTCGGTGCTCGTGGAGTTTTAGTAGATGCAATGTGCCCAAATCATTCGCGCACCGATATGGGTGGACCTGATGCACCTCGTAGTGCAGAAGAAGGTGCAGAGACAGCAGTGTGGCTTGCAACTCGCGAATTCGATAAGAGTTCAGAAGATTTCCAGAAAAACACAACGGGAGTTCTCTGGGAAGATCACCAAGTAGTTCCTTGGTAGTTGTTATTACTCTGCTGCAGATTTTTTGATGGTTAGGAATAAGGTAACAATTACTGTGGCAGCCATCGCTGTGATTGGAACTGCCAACCAGTAAATGCCTGCTTCAAATTGATACTTTGCAACGCCAAGAGCAATTAAATTCGCCAAGATAGATGGTGAATTAGCCCAACGCTTTCCATCGCGAACTCCACGAGCCAATGCGAATAACCCCGCCGAACCAGCGAGCGCAAAGCCGATCACGCTTAAGTACGGCATCCACGACTTATCGTGGGTAAATCCCAGCGCGATCATGTAGATGCCGAGAGCCAATATCAAGAGCGATTCGACTGCGAGGAGCACTGCTGAGATCTTCACGAGGAAAGAGTATTACCCAGAGTGATTTTCTTATACACAAGTAGAAATCTTCATCTTTCTTTCCACAGGCGATTGAGGGAGCGCTACTCATTTGTCAGCGGCTCCCTAACTTCACTCCATGGAAAAGCGAAGCGAGATCGAGCCATCAGTTGTCTTTGGCCCTATCTACCCATTTATCTGCGATGAGACAATCGAAGAAATCTGGATCAATTCACCAGAGCGCATATTCATTGCCCGCCATGGAAAGAGCGAACTCACCAACCTCATCCTTTCTGCTCAGGATGTGCGCGAACTCGTAGATCGAACACTGATGTGGAGCGGTCGCCGCCTTGATCTATCGCATCCATTTGTCGATGCACGATTACCTGATGGAAGTCGCCTGCATGTTGCCATTCCCGAGATCACAGCAGAACATTGGGCAGTCAACATCCGTAAACATATTGCCCAGGGACGTTCGCTCAAACAACTCTCCGAATCCGGCGCGCTTTCTCAGGAGATGGCAGATGTTCTCATCGCTGCAATGGCACAGGGTTTAAATATCCTCGTCAGTGGCGGAACACAAGCCGGAAAGACAACACTACTCAACGCCCTCGCAGGCGAGATTCCTTACTCTCATCGCGTCATTACCATCGAGGAAGTATTTGAAATCAATCCTCGACTTCCAGATGTAATTCAATTACAAACACGAAGTGCCAATCTTCAAGGCGATGGCGAGATTACTTTACGAAGATTAGTTAAAGAGGCTTTACGTATGCGCCCTAACCGCATCATTATTGGCGAAGTCCGCGAAGCAGAGGCGCTTGATTTACTGATCGCTCTCAACTCAGGATTACCGGGAATGGGCACCATTCACGCAAACTCCGCGCGAGATGCAGTGATGAAGCTGCAGACCCTTCCACTCCTCGCCGGCGCCAATATCTCGCACTCCTTTATCGTCCCAACAGTTGCATCAGCAATTGATCTCGTCATTCAAATTGCGATGGATGCAGATGGAGATCGTCGAGTGGTCGAAATAGCTGCGCTCTCCGGGCGCACAGAGAATCTCCATATTGAGATGGAAACTCTCTGGAACTGGCGAAATGGCAAGTATGAAGAAGGACTGGGACTAGCTACATTCAAGCAGAAGCTGGTCGAGAAGTCTTTGGTGGCCCAGCCATGAAACTGGGCTGGAAGAAGAACGAAGGCATTTCTTCTGTTGCGATCATTTCATGCGGAACTTTCTTAATCGCTCTTTCGATATCGCGCACTCTCACGATAGCGGTCGCCATTGCGTCGGTCACGACAGTGATGGCATGGATCTCATCACGGAGAAATACAAATAAGAAATCGTGGGAACTCTTCTCGGTTCTACCTGAGATTGTCGACCATATGATTTCCGGAATTCAATCAGGGTTATCGCTGAGTGAATCACTGAGCAATTTATCTATCCGGGGTCCAGCGATCACTCAGCGATACTTTGAAGAATTTAGAGAAGAGCTCCATTCGGGCAATAGTTTTGAACTCGGAATTTCACACCTTCAAGAGAAGTTCAATCTGCGTGCTGCAGATCAACTTTTCGAATCGCTAATATTTGCCAAGAACCTTGGTGGCTCCGAGTTGCTTTCGATGTTGCGACAGCTCGGAGATTTCACCCGACAGGACCTGTCGCTACGTCGCGAAATTGCCGCAAAGCAAGGCTGGATTAGAAACTCTGCGCATCTCTCTGCTGCGGCACCATGGATTCTCCTACTTTTATTAGCTGCTCAGCCATCAACGAGTGCAGCCTTTTCATCACCACAAGGCATCACAATCCTTGCGGTCGGAGTCGCTATGACAGCACTCGCTTATCTCTGGATGGGGCGATTAAGCAATCTACCCGAGCCTCAGCGCATTTTTGGTGGTGAGCGATGAACCCTCAAATATCCATTCCATGTGCAATCGCTGTAATCGCCTTCTTTGTCGCTGACGAGAAGAGCAATCTTATTCACCTCATCTATCGCCGCTCTCTAGATCTTGGAAATCGGACTTCTGTCACTGAGCGCCTTTCGCAATTAGGAAAGAACAAAGTTTCAGATTATGAAAACTTTCGCATTACCCAGATGGTTTTTGTAGCAGTTGGATTCGCATTGAGCACTGTTGCTTTCTTTCTTGCTTTTCTCAGCTGGACCATATATTGCTTATTGGTAGTTCTCGTCCCAGTTATCACATTTCTATGTACTGAACGCAATCTCACTCTGCGGTGTGAGAACCGTAGAAAAAATATAGAGAGCGAATTTCCAGCGATTGTCGAAATGCTCACCCTGGCTGTAGGCGCAGGAGAATCACCAGCATCAGCGCTTAAGCGAATTTCGAACCGTGCACACGGCCACTTAGCGCGAGAGTTCTCACGAGTGGTCCTAGAGATCGAGAATGGAATACCTTTTACGACCGCGCTTGACGAGATGAGTCGTCGTGTTAATTCCGACGCCTTACGTAGATTTGCTGATTCTCTCATTATCTCAATCTCCCGCGGCACTTCACTCGTAGAAACTCTTACTCATAGTGCCAATGAATCACGCAATCAAGAGCGAGTCCGCTTGCTGACTGCAGCAGGAAAGTCAGAAATCTCGATGATGATTCCGGTGGTCTTTCTCATCCTGCCCATATCAATTCTTTTTGCGCTGTATCCATCACTTACCAATCTCAATCTATTTTCAACTTGAATCACAAATACACCAAAGAAAGAGGACAGAATGAACATCACCAGAAATCCAATCTCGGGAATCAATCAGAAGTTCCAAGAGAGCCTTATCCATCTCTCGATTCGAATCTCGGAACGATTCCATCGCATAAGCAAATCTCGCATCTATCGTGCTCTCTCAGATCAGCGGGGAGATGTGCCTGGCTGGGTACTGGTAGTCCTGATGACTACTGGACTTGTCACTGCAATTTGGACAATCGCAGCTCCTCGCTTGACTGCAATTTTGCGTAATTCACTGGATTCAATGAATGGGATTCGCTAGAAAATGAAGAGATTGCTGCACTTGTTGCGATGCGACAAAGGAAGTGTCGAGAGCGCATTAGTTCTCGTTCCGCTGATGTTGCTATTTCTTGCAGGAATGCAGATTGCAACTGCAGCTCATACTCGCAATGTCGAGAAAATTGGTGCCCAAAACTCCGCCACAACCCGTGCAATTTCTGGCGAGTTTGAAAGTGGAGATGAATTCATCCACATCGACAGCAGTGGAGATGGACAGAATCTCGATCTTCTCATTACACGCAGGAAATCATCCCTGACTGATTTGCTCCCTGGTTTCCTCGGTGGTGGCTCATCAGGTCGTGAAGTAACGGTAGATGGAATAGCCATTGTCGAGAACCAGCGATGAAATTTCTCCGTCGCCTAATGTTGGATGAAGAGGGGAGCGCCGTCCTCGAGTTCGTAGCTTTAGCGCTACCTCTCTTCATCCCGCTCTTTATATTCCTTAATCAATATGCAACATCAAGTGATGCTCAGTCATCTCTGCGAACTCTTGGGCGAGAGATGGCACGAGGATTCGTCACTAGTGAAAACGATCAGGTCGCCGAGAGAGTTACATTTGAGATTTTTTCTCGAGGCGCCGAAGTCCTTGGATATGGCGAGGAACTTGCCACTGGTTCATTGAAATACTCATATGAATGCAAGAACAATCCATGCATCTCACCCAATAATGAAATAGTCATAAAAATCTCGTCTACGACAAGTAATACAAGAATTTCAACGGTGGAATATGTATCGCCGTGGGCTTGAAATGAAAACCGCGGTCTCTAGAGCTCTGAAATCAGAGCGAGGTTCAATATCTGTACTGACGATTGGGCTATTCGTAGTCTTGCTCAGCACCGCTCTCCTTCTGACCGATATCTCTTCGGTCTATTTGGCAAAGCGTTCGCTCTCACTGGCATCAGAAGCTGCGGTTCAGTCCGGGATGAAAAACCTCGATCAAGCTAGCTACTACTCAGGGGAATACAACCTCACTCAGATGTTGGTTAATTCACTGGGTCATCCTGAAGAAGATCCAGGGATTCCAATTGACTGCAATGCAGGTATTAATGACGTGCGCCAAGTTCTTGATTCGTGGCAGACGCATGGAGCGGCGTCGATTAGAGAGAATGTATTCAGCATTCAATTGACGGACTTTCAATGCGATGGCTTTCAAATCTATATCGAGAGTTCTGCAATTGCGAGACTCCCAATCCCATTGCCTTTCGTGAATTTCAGTGAAGTAAGAATCAATACACATGCAGGTGCGGTGGGTGAGCGGGCGGAGACCAACAATTACTCAGGTTTCGATATCGGTTAGCAATACTTAAGCCCCATGCACTTAGCTCGTTGGATAACTCGCTATTCTTGCGCCCATGGCTCGCGAATACGGACTCGAAATTGCTGAGATTAGCGCGACCCTTAAATCAATTGAGCAGGTCCTCGACCTTCCAAAGTTAGAGAAAGAAGCAGTTGAGCTAGAAGAAGCTGCAGGCGTCCCTAATCTGTGGGATGACCCAGAAGCAGCACAAGCTGTCACCAGCAAGTTGTCTCGCACTCAGGCGGTGATTTCAAAGTTGAAGGGTCTTCGCTCTCGCGTAGATGACCTTCCTATTCTCTTTGAATTAGCTGCCGAAGAGACAGATGGTTCTGCGCTTACGGATGCAGAAGCAGAACTTGATTCAACTAAGAAGGCAATCAGCGAGCTTGAAGTAACAACGCTATTAAGTGGCGAGTACGACAACCGCGACGCATTGATCACCATTCGCTCTGAAGCCGGTGGAGTAGAGGCAGCAGACTGGGCTCAGATGTTGTATCGCATGTACTTGCGCTACTGCGAACGCCATGAATTTAAAGTTGATGTTCTCGAAACTTCATATGCAGAAGAAGCTGGCATTAAATCTGCAACCTTCCGCGTCAGTGCGCCATATGCCTATGGCACATTGTCGGTTGAGCAAGGCACGCACCGTTTGGTACGAATCTCGCCCTTTGATTCACAATCACGTCGCCACACATCTTTTGCGGGGGTTGAAGTTGTTCCTGTTGTTGAACAGAGCGATCATATTGAAATCGATGAGAAAGAAATTCGCGTCGATGTTTATCGTTCATCAGGACCTGGTGGGCAAGGTGTTAACACCACAGACTCTGCTGTCCGCTTGACCCACATTCCAACTGGAATTGTTGTTTCCTGTCAGAACGAACGTTCGCAGATTCAAAATAAAGCGACCGCAATGGCTGTTCTGCAGTCAAAGTTATTGGAACGTCGTCGCCAAGAAGAGCAAGCGAAGATCAATGCACTTAAGGGCGATAACAGCGGTTCATGGGGAAATCAGATGCGCTCCTATGTTCTTGCGCCCTATCAAATGGTGAAAGATCTCCGTAATAATCACGAGACGGGAAATACTTCTGCGGTTCTCGATGGCGAAATTGATGACTTCATTGAAGCGGGCA
>CALJUA010000060.1 GCA_937975715.1 uncultured Candidatus Planktophila sp. | reverse complement strand
CGTGGCGCACCGCCTGCAGCAGGCCACCGATTTCCACCTTCGCAAGCCGGAGGGCATCTGACATGAGCAAACTCGTTCAAGGCTACGAAGTCGTCATCGGCTTCGAAACCCACGCCCAGCTGTCGACGAACAGCAAGATCTTCAGCCGCGCCAGCGTGGCCTTTGGCGCCGAGCCCAACACGCAGGCCTGCGCGCTGGACATGGCCCTGCCCGGCACCTTGCCGGTGATGAACAAGGGCGCTGTGGAGCGCGCCATCCAGTTCGGTCTGGCCGTCAACTCGCATGTGGCTGAGCGCAGTATTTTTGCGCGCAAAAACTACTTCTACCCCGATCTGCCCAAGGGTTACCAGATCAGCCAGTTCGAGATTCCGGTGGTGCAGGGCGGCGAGGTGTCGTTCTACCTTGAAGAGGGCAAAGAGACGGTGCGCAAAACCGTCCGTCTCGTGCGCGCCCACCTCGAAGAAGACGCGGGCAAATCGCTGCACGAAGATTTCATCGGCCAGTCGGGCATTGACCTGAACCGCGCCGGCACGCCGCTGCTCGAAATCGTGACCCAGCCCGACATCCGCTCCAGCGAAGAGGCCGTGGCCTACGCCAAAGAGCTGCACAAGATCGTGACCTGGATCGGCATTTGCGACGGCAACATGCAAGAGGGCTCGTTCCGCTGCGACGCCAACGTGTCGGTGCGCAAGCCCGGCCAGCCGCTGGGCACCCGCCGCGAGATCAAGAACCTGAACTCGTTCAAGTTCATGCAGCAAGCCATCGACTACGAAGTGCGCTGGCAGATCGAACAGATCGAAGATGGCCACAAGATCCAGCAGGCCACGGTGCTCTTCAACCCCGACACGGGCGAGACCCGCGCCATGCGCACCAAGGAAGACTCGGCCGACTACCGCTACTTCCCTGACCCGGACCTGCCGCCTTTGATAATTTCTCGTGAGTGGATTGCTGAAGTTAAAAGCAAATTACCCGAGTTGCCAGAAGAGCGGCTTCGCAAATTTATGGCAACAGCAGAGTACAAGAAGACTCTGCGTGATGACATAGAAAGTGCTTACAACCAAGTATCTTATGGTTTAAATGAATACGACGCCCGTACCCTCGTATCAAACCGTGCTATGTCTGACTATTTCGAAGCAGTAGTCGCAGTAGTTGGCATCGAGAATGCCAAACCAACGGGCAACTGGATCATGGGTGAAGTGTCGCGCCGTTTGAATGCCGCCGAATTGGGCTTTGATCAACTGCCCGTGACTGCCGCACAACTAGGTGCCATGATCATGCGCATCCAAGACGGCACGATCAACAACAACTCTGCCAAACAAGTGTTTGAAGCGCTGTGGAACGGCGAAGGCGAAGTGGACGCCATCATTGAGGCCAAAGGCCTCAAGCAGATGAACGACACCGGCGAGCTGGAAAAGATCATCGACGACGTGCTGGCCGCCAACCCCAAGAACGTCGAAGAGTTCAAGGCCGGCAACGCCAAGGCCCTCAACGGCTTGGTCGGCCCGATCATGAAGGCCAGCAAGGGCAAGGCCAATCCGGCGCAGGTCAACGCTTTGTTGATGAAGAAGTTGGGTTGAAGAGTTTGCCTCCGCCAGTCGATGCCCCGAAGCATCAAGCTGGCGGATTGGTTGACCAATCGATGTTGATGATTTTTGCTGAGCCCTTCACTGTTTCCCAGGTCCGAATTGGTCTGTGCAGTGTGTGAGACTTTTTATCAATGAATTGCTTCGCATCGGATAATTGATCTAATTCGATGCAGCACCCGCAAAATGTCAACGATTCTGGAGCTAAGTCGGGATGGTCATTGCAAAAGTGAGTGAGTGCCTCAACGTGACATGTCGCCATGTCCTTATGAAATCGGCCGCTTGCTGATAAATGAGATATCGCAATTTTTCGAGCTCCCCATTCTTTGCATAGAAATGCAATGGCTTCATAGCTAACGTTGTAGTAGTAATCGCGATGCGGTTTGGGCCTATAAGCGTGTGATGTGCTGTCGAATGGCATGTAACTCCGGCAGTTTTCGCCAGGGGCAAGTAGCACACCGCGCAATAGGCTTTGAATATTTTGGGATTTCAAAGCGACGATAGAAACTAAGTTGTTCTCACGCTGATTCCAGTGAGCCAAAGAGCGTATCTCGCCATCGTAAGAGATGCCCAGATCGCGCTCGAAAAACTCTTGCGATGCCCCGAGAGGAGAGAATCCCTCCTCAGTCGACACGATTACTGCATCGGCTTCATCGCGTTCGGCTAGATTTTGGAATGTCGCGTTGAAGTCGTATCGAATCAATGTATTCGTTGCATTTAAAGGTAATGTGCAAAGTGTTGAAGAATTTCGCATAGCTACTTTATGAGCGAGATTTGGGATGGGAGCCTTAAGAGCGATTTGTCTTGTTAGTCACTGTAAATGCGGCTTAACCATGCAATGCGCGCGTTTGTATCGCGCATCTCAACTTCGAGCGTTTCTGTGTGTTCTAAGAGTCTCCTTACGTAGTTCGACATTGAAAAAATTTCCAACTTTGTAAAAGCATCACTGGACACGTCTACAGTGAATAATGGCTCATCCTTACCTTCAGGGTGCAGTGCCTCCCAAAAACACAGTAATGCCTTGTGCTCATGGTCGCGATGTGACTGAGGCAGTAGCATCTTGGTCAATACCTTTAATGTTTCCTTTTGAGACGGCAAGTAAGTGTCGCCATTGGTTCTGAATTGACGATGCCATCTGTCTCTTCTGTAGTCATTCATTTCGTGTATGGTTGCGTCACGCTTGACCGTAGTCCCACCGATTGAATGTGCGCTCCAGTTTTTTATTTCTACTTGGTAGATGATTGCCGGCTGATCAATTGATTTCACGGCGATCCACTTATCCAGTCGATACCCTTTTTGCTTGCCTGTGGTGCATGGTGTCGGAAGTGCCTCAGCGGTCGAATCTTGTGCGTTGAAGTAATGGCACATTAGGGCGATAGCAATGTCTTCACCCAGCACAGCATTGATTGCTGATGCGTGAGTGTTGGCTGAGGCGACTCGGTAGTCGTAAAAATCTAGCAGAGGACGAAGATGAAGTTTCTGCAATGGGTTTCCCGTGGTTGAATCAATGTGCACCCCTGCAGATCGGAAGAGCA
>CALJUA010000059.1 GCA_937975715.1 uncultured Candidatus Planktophila sp. | reverse complement strand
AGAGCAACGGACTTTTAATCCGTGGGTCGTCGGTTCGAGCCCGACAGGGCCCACTTTATTTTTCAATATAAATCAAGAGTTATCAAACCGTTATCACTCCACAGGCGTGCGGACTCTTTTCAATATTGAACAGTCCGTCTAGTGTTCAAGCAAATCAGAGCTCAAGGTCCCTAAATTCGCGTGCCTTGAGACATTATGAAAGGTAATTCATAGATGAAGAAGACCGTAAAGGTTGCCCTCGTTGCGATTGCTGCAACAGCAGTAGCAATGACAGGCGTTTCAGCTTCACAGGCTGCAACAAGCAAGCGTGCTTGCGTAATTCTCCCAGACTCAGATTCAGGAACACGTTGGGAGCCAGGCGATCGCCCAGCACTCGAAGCAATCTTGAAGAAGGCTGGATTCGAAACAGATATTCAGAACGCACAGAAGGACACAGCAAAGTTTGCAACAATCGCAGATCAGCAGCTCGCTAAGGGTTGCGGTGTAATGATTCTTGTTGACTTCCAGGGTGCAGGTGCAGCAGTTGCAACTAAGGCAAAGTCACAGGGTATTCCTGTAATTGCTTACGACCGCCCAATTGCTGGCGCTTCTTACTATGTCTCATTCGACAACACAACAGTCGGTGCATTCCAGGGCCAGACAATTGTTGATGGCCTCAAGGCTGCAAAGAAGGACATCAAGAAGGCAAGCATCATTTACTCATCAGGAGATCCTGCTGATGGAAATGCAAAGATGTTCCTTGATGGTGCACTTGCAGTTCTCAAGAAGGCTGGCGCAAAAGCTGCTTTCACAATGAAGGGCACATGGGATGGACCAACAGCTGGTACTTACTTCGAGCAGGCTTACACAGCTGTTAAGGGTAAGGTCGACGCTGTTCTCGCACCTAACGACAACAACGCTGCTTCAATCATCACAATCCTTAACAAGAACAACCAGAAGGCAGTTATCTCAGGCCAGGACGCATCTGTAGCAGGTCTTCAGAACGTTCTCCTTGGATACCAGACAGCTACTGTCTACAAGCCATTCAAGGTTGAGGCAAAGGTTGCAGCAGATCTTGCTGTTCAGTTGCTCCAGGGTAAGTCACCAAAGGCTCCAAAGAAGCTTGCGGATGGCACACCATTCTTCGCATCAACACCAATCTTGATCAAGCAGAACAACGTCAAGGATGTTGTTAAGGCTGGAGATGCAAAGGCATCAGATATTTGTACAGCAGCTGTTAAGGCAGCATGTGCAAAGTTCGGTGTTAAGTAATACTTTCTGATTGAATTTTCAATCTGAAGGAAACTCTTGAAGAGGGACCTAGTACCGCACGGTGCTAGGTTCCTCTCTAGGTTTATAGAGTTATTTGGTTTAAAGAGATAGAACTTAAAAGAAATGAGTAAAAGGTGACTGCATCAGTTCCAGTAATCGAACTCACCGGCGTCCGTAAGAGCTTTGGACCGGTCGATGTTCTTAAAGGTATCGATTTCTCTGCCTATGCAGGGCAGGTCACCGCACTCGTCGGCGATAACGGCGCAGGAAAATCAACTTTGATTAAAGCGCTCTCTGGAGTCCAGCCTTTCGATGAAGGATATGTGCGCTTTGCAGGTTCACCTGTAGAAATCAACTCACCTACCGATGCTGGTGATCTCGGAATTGAAGTGGTGTATCAAGATCTTGCTCTCTGCGAGAACCTCGACATCGTACAAAATATGTTTCTCGGAAAAGAAGATATAAAGTCGGGAACACTTAACGAGCCTGAGATGGAACTCCGTGCTACAAAAGCTCTCCAGAGCCTCTCAGTTAAGACCGTTAAATCAGTTCGTCAAAAAGTTTCATCACTCTCTGGTGGCCAACGCCAAACAGTGGCCATCGCTCGCTCAGTTCTCCGCGAGGCAAAGCTAGTAATTCTTGACGAGCCAACAGCTGCGCTCGGAGTTGCCCAGACAGAGCAGGTACTTAACCTAGTAAAGCGTTTGGCCGAGCAGGGCGTTGCCGTGATCATCATTAGCCACAACCTTGGCGATGTTTTCAAAATTGCTCATCAGATTTCAGTTCTATACCTGGGAAAGATGGTTGCAAACCTCAACGCAAAAGAGACAAATTACGATGAGGTCGTTGCCTACATCACCGGTGCTAAGACTCAGGAAGGAACACTCTAATGTCACAGCTTGTCGACTCATTAGCCAGCGGTCATGAAGGCACAGTAAAAGATCAACTTACTTCTTACATTCGTCGCCTCAAAGGCGGCGAAATGGGATCTGTCCCAGCGATTTTTGCAATTTTGGTTCTCACTGTCATGTTCCAGATGGCAAGTCCTTTCTTTATTACCAAACTTAATTTTGCAAATCTCTTTGTTCAATCTGCAGAGCTGACCATGCTCGCAGCTGCACTTGTTTTTGTTATTTTGCTAGCAGAGATTGATCTAGCTGCAGGCGTGACAGCTGGTGTTGCCATGGCCGTTTATATTCAGCTGGTAAAGGTTCAAGGCTGGGCACTTATTCCGGCAATGCTTGCAGCATTTGCAGTTGGTCTGATCATTGGATTTGTCATTGGTTTTATGGTCGCGAAAATTGGCGTCCCTTCATTTGTGGTTACTCTCGCATTCTTTTTAGGCTTCCAAGGGATGCAGCTAGTGCTGCTCGGCGAGGGTGGCGTCTATCGCGTTGAAGATACAAAGGTTCTTGCAATCATGAACCAAAACCTTCCACAATGGGGAGGATGGGCAATGATTGTTGTTTCACTCGGTCTTGCCTACATAATTGCGATTTTTGATCGTCGTCGTCGATCTGTGCTTGGTCTCGTAAACAAGCCAATTTCAATCGTATATATGAAGCTCGCTGGTCTCGGATCGATTGGTGCGATCTCGGTCTACTTCCTTAACCAGAACCGCAGCCAAGGTTCCATTCCTATTCTCGGAGTGCCAATCGTTGTTCCAATCACGATTGCGATTCTCTTCATCGGAACCTTTGTTCTCGATCGCACACGTTTTGGTCGCCACCTCTACGCAGTTGGCGGTAATCCAGAGGCGGCTCGTCGTGCAGGTATTAATGTCGTAAAGATTCGAATCGCAGCTTTTGTCATCTGTGCTTTTTTTGCAGTTATCTCTGGTGTATTCCACGCAAGTCGAATCGGTAGCGTCGATGGTTCTGCCGGACGCACCATCGTTCTTTCAGGCGTTGCAGCAGCTGTCGTCGGTGGTGTCAGCCTTTTCGGTGGTCGTGGTCGTCTTGCACATGCAGCAATCGGTGCAGTAGTTATCTCGATGATTGATAACGGTCTAGGTCTCTTGCAGATGGCATCAGGAATTAACTACCTTGTACAAGGTGGAGTGCTACTCCTTGCAGCGACTATAGATGCACTTGCTCGTCGACGCGGTGGCGTGGTTAGTCGTTGATATGAATCCATCACTGAGCGACTTTCAAGCACAGACCAATCACTTCTTAGATGCACTCGCCTTAATTCCTGATCGCCTGCGAAATCAGGCACCCGAAGGCGAATGGTCAGCTG
>CALJUA010000058.1 GCA_937975715.1 uncultured Candidatus Planktophila sp. | reverse complement strand
TCTTGGTCCTACAGAATCAGAATATCCTAATATCTATCACACAACAATGCAATTCTTTAGCGCATTCTTGAGCAGGCTAAATGTCTAATATTCGAAAGATTATTCTTGCAACCAATGATGGTGTTTATCCATACATCATGGGTAATGAGAATGAATATCAATTGATGGCACTTCGACGTAGACGAAGTGGATTAGATTTTAATTGGTCTTCAAAGAAGAATACACATATTTATAATTCTGTTAAAGGTGGACCGATTTGGATTCCAATTATCGTTGGATTACGGAAATCAAACCCACTCGATGAAGATGTTTTCTTATATATCGAGACAAGAGAGAAGATTGATGTTTTTGATTATGTAAAAGAGATTAAAGATTCCTTAAAACCAGAGATGTTTACAATTTTAAAGACAGGATTGTCCGAGGTGGTCGGCATCAAGGATGACGACGACTGAAGATTTTCCATAGACGGACCCTGCAGAATATGCCATCATCTGCATGGGTGTGTCGCTCGCCGTGTGGGGTCGAGCCATTGGGAAGAGGTGTACCCGAATGCTGAAGGGGTTGAAAGGGGTTCTTTTCGAGGAAGAGCCCGAAAAGCCAGCCGAGAAGTCGGTAATGATCCAGCCACCGGAACCGTGGCCGACGCCGCCTCCCGGTGCGCCAAATGTACTGGATCAATTCAATACGATGATGACAGCATTAGAAGCGAAGCTACCTGACCGTGCGCTTCGTATCAGTGTTGCTCTCACTACATTGAATACACAGGGAATCACAAAGGAATCATTGATTTCCGCAATCGAATCAAAGAAGGTTGATATCGATAACGCAAAGATTACGGTCCAAAATGGATTCGATGCAAGAAGCAAAGATATCCAAGAGATGACCAAACAATATAAGGAATTATCTGAGAAGGCAGAAGCAATCAGAAAGGAAAGTTTCTCTCTATCAGAAAAGCTATCCGAGGAAATCAAGCAGAGTAACGCAACATTTGATAGTGAATTTACAAAGCTGCACGATCTAGTAACTGAATTGAAGGATATTTAAATGGAACAAGAGATGGTGAGAAAGTCTTTCTGGTCGAAGCCAGAAAACTATATGGGAACACTCATCGGTGGTGGGCTTCTCGCTGCCGGTGGATATGCACTCATGGTCATTCTCCCGATTCTCATTACAATGGCAACCAACGTCATTGTTCTGGGAGCAATGATTGCCGCTATCGTTGCTGCATTCGCTTTCATTGTAGAACAGCGAACCATGATTGGATATATGTGGCGTGGTGCGATGCGCTGGATCACCGGGTGGTTTGTCGAGCTTGATCCAATCGGTATCATGAAGACATATGCTGAGAAACTTGAAAAGCATATGTTTAATCTTGAAGAGCAGATCAAGAATCTGCGTATTCAAATTCGTTCATGTGACGAACGTATCAATAAGAATCAGGAAAAGTATGACAATTCCATGCGGCTAGCGCAGTCTGCTAAGCGTATGGGAAATGATGTACAATTTCAGATTTATGCGAACGAAGCAGGTGTTCGTGAACGCATGAATAAGAATCTAGCCAAGAGCCGTGATCAAGCAAAAAAGATCATGGAGCTACTTGATAATATTCGTGGTAAGTGTGAAGTTAAGGTTGGGATGCTGAAGTCTGACATTGAAGGTGCGATTGAGGAACGCGATACTCTAGCAGCAATGTCGAGCGCAATCAACTCCGCACGTAGTATTGTCAGTGGCAATCCGGACGACCGTGCTCTGTTCGAAGCAAGTCTAGAGGCACGCGCGGAAGCGTATGCTAGAGACATGGGTAATCTGGATGACTTCGTAGCAACTACAAAATCATTCATTGAATCCGCTGATCTTGAGAATGGTGTCTTTCAGCAAGAGGCACTTCGTAAGATCGAAGCAATGGAGAACAAGCCTATCATCCTTCCCGCACCAGAGCGTGCGCCTATCATGGTAAAAGGAAAGGTAAATGCATAAGAAGAAAGAGAAGCCTGTAAAGAAACCGTGTACTCGTACACATTGCTGCTGCTAAAAGGAGAATAAAATGGCATCGTTTCTATTCGGATTTATCGTTGGTTTCGTTGGTGGAGTGTATCGTCAGCAGATCAGGACGAAGTTTGAAAGCCTGCTGAATGGGTAAGTTTCTATTCGGAGTGATCGTAGGTGTCCTTATCAGCAGAGCATTTATCTTTGTTGACTTCTGGAAACCACTGGAACTTCTCTTCAGAGGATATTGAAAAGTCGTTCGTACTTGTCTATCGACCTGATCCTACATGGTTAGTGATTATCGCTAAACTGAAAGACGGTCGTAGTTTCTATAAGACAACACCTAACCCAAAACCCTACAAGCCGAAGTACAAGTTGGAGTTATAGTGAAACAAATCTGCTATATGGTTTATGTTTATAAACTAGCTCCGTTACCTCCGAATATTGCTAATTCGTCGCTTAAGAGTGTTAAGTCAAAAAAGGAAAAGAAATAATGCCTCAGTTGAAGACCGGACCTAAGATTGCACTTTACCTACTCGCAGGTGGTGCGCTGCTCTACGGAGCGAAGTATGCAATGGATAGTGGTTTAGTTCCTAAGCCACCAGTACAACAGTCGAGTGTTCCTGCGAAGCTTGATCTTCCTGATCTTCCGAAGCAAGCGATTCCTCAGTCGCGTAGCAATGATGTAAAGCCGGTATCATTGCCTAAGAGCAATGCTGAACCGGGCGATACGTCTTTGCGTTGTGAGTTGATTGCTTGGAATGCACAGTCAGGATTGATTCTGGCAAATGGTGGTCCGAATACAACCAAAGGATCATTGATTGCACAGAACGGTGGTAATCTGACTCTCATCAAGCAGAATGATGTAGAGCAGATGAAGAAGAATATTGTTGCGTTCGCTAGTGCGCTTGCATCAGGGAATCCGAATCCGACACAAGGTGTTCCTTGTGTTATTGTCATGTGGGACGGTGCGCCGGGATTCGTTACTGGTGTGAACGAAGCACTGACGCGACTTGGTGCAGAATATCAACTAAAGAATGTTGGTAGCTTCGGATTCTCGCGTGGTGAAGATAAGTTCATGGGTCCTGCTACTTGGGCCAATAACCCACAGCTTATGAAGGGGAAGGTCATTGCGGGTTATGTTGGTGATGGTGATTGGAATATCGCCATGACTTACATTGCGAACAATGGTCTTTGTAACAACCCTGATGTTACAACGTATGATCCTGATTGTGTAAACTGGCTCAATACTAATGATCATATCGACGCTGCACAGAAGTATATTACTGGTTACTGTGAGAAGCGTAAGATTGTTGGTACGTTCAAAGAGCAGGAAGTTTGCGTTGATGCAGTCGTTACATGGACGCCCGGTGACGTAATGGTCGCACAGAAGAAGGGTGGTCTTGTTAGTCTGCTTTCGACATTTGAAAACTATTGGCAGATGCCTAGTGCAATGCTTGTAATCGACAAATATGCACAGGATAATCGTGAGAATATCGAAGATATTCTTAGTGCTGCGTTTGATGCTGGTGATTCAATCAAGAACGATCCGAATAAGCTTGACGAAGTGTCTGTATTGGTGGCACAAGTCTATCAGGAGAACGACGCAACATACTGGAAGAAGTATTTCACCATTCAGCAGGAGAAGGATAAGCAGGGAATTCTTGTCAGTCTCGGTGGTTCCTCTGTAAACAATCTTGCTGACAATCTCTTCATCATGGGTCTTGCACCGAATTCAGAGAATCTTCTGGTTCGTGTGTATAACACATTTGGTAAGCTACTCGTTACACAGTATCCTGATCGTCTGACCAGCTTCATTTCTGGTGAAGATGTTGTTGATACATCTTACGTCAAGAACGTAATGCTTAAGCAAAAGAAGACTCAGAAGCCAGTACAGGAAGCGGACAAGCCTGCGATCACGCAAACTACTCGTATTAAGACTAAGGTTGCGGATCGTGCATACTCAATCGAGTTTGCTACTGGTAAGGCAGACTTCAGTCCGGAAGCTGAGAAGACTCTTAATGAGATCCTTGATCAGCTTACAGTTGCGGGTAATCTAGCGATTCAGATCATCGGTCATACTGATGATACTGGTACACAACAGATTAATCGCAGGCTCAGTGAGAAGCGTGCATTCGCTGTTCGTGATTGGTTGAAGGATCACGGTAAGGGTCTACCGAACATTGAAAACGCAAAGGCATCTGGTATGGGTTCCGACGATCCTGTCGCATCCAATGATACTGATGCTGGTCGCGCGAAGAACCGTCGTGTACAAGTTATTCTTGGCACTGCAAGTTAATGTTTTCTATTCTTAAAAAGGAACCTCTAGCAATGGAGTGGACAGTCTATGTGCATACACTTAGATGGTGTCCACTCATTGCC
>CALJUA010000057.1 GCA_937975715.1 uncultured Candidatus Planktophila sp. | reverse complement strand
GAGTGAAGAACACCTTCACAATGTCTGTTGAATTCTATACAGGCGTCAATGAGCGACTTGCTCTTCCTGTTGTACTCCCACCGGTTCCCAACAAAGTAGATCTCACAGGTCTTAAAGTTCTAGTCGCTGATGATGTTGCGGATACAGGAGCAACACTAAAGTTAGTACGCGAATTCTGCGGTGGATATGTCTCTGAAGTACGTAGCGCCGTTCTCTACGAAAAATACCACAGTATTGAAAAGCCGGATTACGCCTGGCGCCATACCGATAAGTGGATTGAATTCCCATGGTCGGTTCTGCCTCCCGTGGAGAGAAACAAGTAAGTGTCCTTCACTTCTGGATTTGTTTCAGCTCTTGCTCCTGCACTCTACGATTTAGGAGATCGCAAACGAGCCATTGGTGCGCAGGCCTACATGAAGGACATCGCTCCATTTATCGGTGTCGCGGCGCCCGAACGTCGAAATTTAGTGAAGAAGATTGCAAAGTCTCTTCCTGCTCCCATATCTGAAGAGTTAGGAAAGACCGCGCGTAAATTATGGAAGTTTGATGAGCGAGAGTTCCAATATGCAGCAAATGACTTGATTGGTATCCATTGGAAGGTCGCCGATAAGAACTTTCTTCAAGATCACGTCGAGCATCTCATCGTGACAAAGTCGTGGTGGGACACAGTAGATGGCCTCGGAAGCGTTGCTGTCTCTCCCCTGACAGATAGATACGGATGCGAGGCGCTGATCAAAAAGTGGAATAACTCCCCCAACATGTGGCTCAATCGCGCTGCAATTCAGCATCAGCGTGGTCGTAGATTCGAGACTGATGTGAAGCTGGTGCTGCAATATTGCGATGATCACTCTGATTCGAAAGAGTTCTTTATCGTCAAAGCTATTGGGTGGGCGCTTCGAGATATCTGCGCAATCAATCCAAGGGCGGTTCGAGATTTCTTGAAAAGCCACCCTGATTTAGGACGAGTTGCTGTACGTGAAGCAGAACGAGGCCTAGGCAGACTGTAATTTCGGAGTCGCAGTCCACGACTTCGTAACAAGCTTATGCATCACGGTGCCATTGAGCGCAAAGACGACAGCAAGAATCCACCAGCCAGATATGCCCATTCCAATCACAAGTGCCGTTACGAGTGCTGGTCCGAGTGTTCCACTGAGTCCCCACGACAGTCCCCACACACCTTGGTACTGACCTTGATGGTTTTCATCTGCAAGGCCGAAACCAATCGACCATGATCCCGTTGATCCAATAAGTTCACCCACGATATGTGAAGCCATACCAAGGGCAAGCAAGAGTGAAGCCAAAATCGCATTTACGCCGTGAGAATACGCATAGAGAATGCATGCAACTGCAACAAAGTAAGAGGCGCGTCTAAACATCTTTGCACCACCGTTAAGAGTCTCAGAGCCCTTGCTAGCAGCCACTTGAAAGAGCATCACTGCGATTGTGTTCATCATCATGATCACAGAGACCCACCACCGTGGAGCATTTGTTTCACGGACTACCCACAGTGGAATAGCTACCGACTGCAAGATGAAGTGAAGAGACATGAATGCATTAGAAAGTGTTGCACCTAGAAATACTCTGTCCTTCATGGCAGAGAATGAGAATGGTTCGCCGCGTTCAACTGTAGGTTCAACAAAGGGAAGTTTGAGATACATCGCTCCAGCGATAACGCAGGTTGCGGCATCAGCGAGTAAGAGCGCCTTGTAAACGGTTGGATCATTGAGTGCAAGTCCAATTCCTGCAAAGAGTGTTCCGACTGAGATACCGAAGTTAGTCACTGCACGCTGATAAGCGCGAAGCTTGACTCGCGATTCTTCTCCCCCGAGCTTTGCAATTGTCGCCATACGAGTTGTCTGCGCAACAACGCCCAACATTCCCATAACAATATGAATTAGCAAGAATGGCGTATAGCTATGAACGAATGCGAGCATCGCCATTGCAATACCTGACGCCGCAATTGCTGCGGCGCTGATATCGCGAGGGCCAAAGCGATCGGCGATATGGCCAGCTGGAACGCTCAATGTCAGAGAGAGCCCGCCTGCAATTGAAAGGGCGAGGGCAACCTGTGCCGGAGATAATCCAACGATGGTAGTGAAGTAAATGACGTCAACTGTCATAAATAGCCCGTTGCCGAAGGTATTGACGAAGGTTGAACCAGCAAGGATTCTCAGGTGAGGCTCCTGCGGAATAATCCTTTTGATTAGTGCCGTCTTCTGATCAGACATTTCTCTAGTTCTTTCGGGAAGTGGTCGTGAAGAGAATCCAGCTCAATATTCCACTCACCACAGATGCAAGAATCACAGCAATTACAGCCATGTCTTGGTCAGCCTTATCCTTGAAGGCAAGAGCTGCAATAAATATTGCAACAGTGAAACCAATTCCGGCAGCACTTCCGGTGGCAAGCAACCCTGACTTACGTGACTCTGCCGGATAGTCTCCGATATTTGCCCGTTTAGCTGCAACAACTGCAACCAAGATGCCAAGTGGCTTACCGACTACGAGACCGAAGAAGATTCCCCATGCAATTGTAGAATTCATCGCCCGAGAAATCGATTCTGATGAAATAGATACACCGGTATTGGCAAAGGCAAATATTGGAACGATGATGAAGCTACTCCACGGGTGCAACTTCACTTCGAGCCACTCAATGACGGAGAGGGAGTTTCCTTCCCCATTTACTAATTCAGAGTCAGGCTTTGCGATATTTGGAGTGAGTAGACCCAGGATCACTCCAGAGAGCGTTGCGTGGATACCGCTACGGTAGAGGAAATACCAGAGCCCTATTCCCAAAACAAGATAAATTGACCAAGAATTCGCTCCAAGTCTTCTAGCCGCAACAATTGCCAGTATGACCGCGATAGCTGCAATCACCCAGACGAAGCCGACTCCCGAAGAATAAATGAAAGCAATAATCAGAATCGCGCCGATGTCATCTATAACAGCTAACCCCAAGAGAAAGGTACGGAGAGATGGCGCAACTGAACTTCCGATAATTGCAAGTAATCCAACGGCTAGTGCAATGTCGGTTGCAACCGGAACTCCCCAACCTCCCGGATCTGATTCGCCAGCAATGAGTAGGTAGATCGCAGCGGGGAATGCCATACCGCCCAGTGCACCCAACAACGGCATGA
>CALJUA010000056.1 GCA_937975715.1 uncultured Candidatus Planktophila sp. | reverse complement strand
GAGCTAGAAATTCCGCATTTGTGAAGCGGTACTCCTGAGTTCCCATCGTTTCGATTACATAAGTTGCAATCATGGAGCCAAGCTGGGCACAACGCTCATGGCTTAGTCCCCAGGCAAGGCCTGCCACAAAACCTGATCGGAAAGAATCGCCAACACCTGTCGGATCAACTTTCGCCTTCTCTTTTGCACAGGTGACCTTGATGAATTCGCCATCGATGCTTTCAATACGAGCACCTGCAGAGCCTTGAGTGATGACGCGGTACTTCACGCGCTGCAAAATCTCGTGGTCGCTCCAGCCGGTTTTTTGAATTGCAAGGGCAAGTTCGTACTCATTCATAAAGAGATAAGTAGCGCCATTAATCAATTTTTGAATCTCTTCGCCTGACATACGTGCCATCTGCTGTGATGGGTCAGCTGCAACGGGAATGTTATTTTCGAGCGCTACTTCCATATGGCGAAGCATCGCCTCTGGGTCGTCGGGAGAGATAACGAGCAAATCGAATTTCCCTGTCTTCGCCATGATCGGTGCAAGCTCGATATTGCGAGCCTCTGACATTGCACCTGGGAAGAAGGACGCGATCTGATTGAGCTCTGTATCTGTTGTGACAGTGAAGTGCGCTGTGTATTGCTCTTGAGAAATCAATACGTGCGATGTATCTACGCCATGGCGTGAAAGCCAGGCATCGTAATCCGCCCAGTCCTTTCCAACGGCTGCGATAAGAACGGGATTGAGACCGAGATTGGCCATTCCGAATGCGATATTGGCTGCACACCCACCGCGACGGACCTCGAGGCCATCAACGAGGAACGAGAGTGAGACTTTTTCTAATGAACCAGCAACAAGCGAGTCGGTGAACTTTCCGGGGAAAGTCATTAAGTGATCTAAACCAACTGAACCCGCCACGCCAATTCTCATGGGTGGATTTAACTACACGTAACGAAGAATTAGTTAAATGAATCGCCACATGCACAAGAACCTTGTGCATTGGGATTATCAATTGTGAAGCCTTGCTTCTCAATAGTGTCAACGAAATCAACAGTTGCACCCATGAGGTAAGGATCAG
>CALJUA010000055.1 GCA_937975715.1 uncultured Candidatus Planktophila sp. | reverse complement strand
TTCGGATGAGCCAGGCCGAACTGGCTACCATCCTGCAGATGAATCAAAAGTCGCTCCATGCACTTGAAACATCCGAGGCCAACTCAAAGATCCGCCTCGAAAGTCTCAAGAAAGTCGCAAACGCTCTCGACTGCGATCTCGTCTACGCCTTCGTTCCCCGTCAATCTTTCCACGATCGCTACGTTGATCGCGCCCACACAATCGCCTCCGCGCAGCTCGCGAGCATCGAGAACACTATGCAGCTCGAGAACCAGAGCATGAAGTTCTCGGCCAAAAAGGTTGACGCGCTCGCCAACGAACTCATCGCAAGCGACAACGTGCACTGGTCTGTCGATGTCTAATGGCATTCACCCTGCCGACGACCCATCTTCCACACCACTAGATCCGCAAGAGATCATCGGTCTCATCCCACCATTGAGTACTCAAGAAGAGCTCAATGATGCCGAGGCACAAAATATCGCCGATGCTCTCTTTTGGATTCGCAATCGCAAGAAGGCTCTTTCAACTTCAGAAGTCCTGACAGAAAAATGGGCACGACGACTCCACAAGAAAATGTATTGCGATGTGTGGAAGTGGGCAGGCGAGTTCCGTCGTACCGAGAAGAACATTGGCTTAGATGATTGGACTCGTGTACCCGTAGAGCTCAAGCAAGCCATCGATACTGCGCGTGATCAACACGCACACATAGTTGATTGGGAATTAACGCACCAACTCATTGCTGCACAACTCTCACAGAAAGTAGTGTGGGTGCATCCATTTCCCAATGGCAACGGCCGCTGGTCTCGCGAGTTAGCAAACGCTTACTTATTGGCGAATAAGCAACAGTTATTTAGTTGGGGTATAAATGCCTATCCCGATCCCGAAGAGCGCCGAAAAGCCTATGTAAAGGCTTTAAAACATGCTGATGCGACTACTGACGTGAGTTGGCTGTTGAAATTTGCAATCAACTAATCTCTTTGAAGTAATTAAATACTCTTAGTCAATAATCTTGTACGAAGCTTCTTCGTTAAATCGGTCTGCCGACAATTGGAGTACGAGTTGTAATCTCTTAAAAGCGCATGAGAGGAATTCATTTGCATTCCCGACTGGCAAATTCGCAGGTCGTGGTGGATTAGTATCAGAATGATTTGGATAGTTATAGTCGATATCGACCAATTGCTTAAGCTCAACAACTTCGCCAGAGTTAGCTTTATCGATGAACTCGTTTAAATTATGATCTGCAAGGTCAAATCCAAACGCAACGACTTGCTGCCCAAACCCAGAGTAGTTAATTTCAACTCTAACAAGACATTGTTTTGATGAGTCAATTCCCAAGAAATCTTCAATGTGCTTTGCGTCTGTGACATCGCTTGAATTTGAACCTAGGAAGGTGCCGTATTGTGTGTTTGCTTGCTCATTAAATTTTCTAATCATGTGACGAGCATAGATATGTGACATTGATTATGGATCGAGTCGACTGGTCATAATCCCACCGACAACCTCAATACCCCACCCCACAAAGATCTGACCACCCACTCCCCATAAAACCTCCACCCCTCTGCGAGAATTACCCCCACAGACAACCGAGTTCCACATGGAGCAGATCAATGGCAAGTAAGAGCAAGCGCGCACGTCAGGCAGCAGCCCAGGCAAAGACCAAATCAGCCTGGCCAGTAATTCTCTGAAACTCAGTCACACTTAATATCAGACGGAACTACGGCAACCCACCCGACGTACTTATTACGCATCCAGTCCCAAGTATTGACATCATCAACACCTAATCCAAATGGCGGATACTGAATTTCTGCCCCTAAAAGTTTTGCATCAGGATTTGTCTTAAGGAGACAAACATTTGTTTGCAAGTTGCGATCCCAAACCAGAGATCGGTTTACGCCTAATACGCCAATTCTGAGGAATGTTGCGGTCATGACAATTCCAGCAACTGCAAGTGCAACAGTAACTAACTTCGTTTTCAAATCAAGAAGTCTCACAACGCCTAGGCTGAAAGCAAACGGGAGTAAAAGCACATACATACCCATGCTTTGATGCCATGCTGGATAAGCAAAAGTTGAACCCAAAATAAGAGCAATCCAAATTAGGCAAGTTCCAACTGCAAGCATCTTGAACTTGAAACTATCCAGTATTAACTCAGACTTTGGCGAAGTTCGAGTTAAAACAATTCCAAGAAACAATAGAACCCAAAACATTGGATGACTTAATCCATCTGCCGTGAAACTTGCAAAAGACTTAGCAAAACGCTTGACGAAGTCACTCAAAGAATGGGGTAATCCAACCTGATCACTGGCTCTATTCCAGAATCCCGGAGCAGCAGCGATTCCAATTGTTCCCACAAAGGAGCCAACGCCCAGTAAGTAAAAACTCAAATCTTTCTTCAAGCCACTTTTAGTCTCGAATTCTTCTACCAGGAAGAATGCAAGCAGAACTAATAACCAAACCCCACATGCAAACGCTGATTCGCCTAGATTGGAATTGCCTGCAATTAGACCAAGCAGAAGCGCAACTGCCCACGAACCCCTAAATCTCTTGAGTCCTATAAGCCCTACCGTAAATGCCATTACCGGCCAAAGATGAGCAAGCGTCGCAAGACTGAAACCGTAAGCTCCCAGGAAACCTGGAACAAAGAGACCCTCAAAACCAGCAACCGAAAGTAATGAAATCCAAAAACGAAGCGAAGACGACATGGCTTCAAATAGCCACTCAAAAATTGTCTTAACGGTGTAGAAGACCAAAAGCTCTGTTGCAAGAAAAAAAAGACCCAAGTTCCAAAAGGTAAAACTTTGTGTAGTAGGCAAGATAACAATGCAGTGTATGAAGAACTGCACCATGTTGCCACCATGGTTATTCCAAGTATCGTTTAAATAACCTAGAATCCCCATCTGCTGGACAGATTGGAGATTGAAATAATCATCTTGAATCGGCCGCATAAAGAATGCCAATAAAAGGCTTTCAATAACTATGAGACCCGAAACTGCAATCTTTAGCAAACTCATCATTCGACTGCTCATAAAGAAGCCTTCCAGCTAGATTAAATCTTGAGAAATTGCCTCACGGATCCAAGGAATAACTTCATCTAACATCTCATCTAATGAAGTCGTTGCTTCAAAGCCCAAGACTTTTTTGGACTTCTCAACGGAAGGAATTCTCTTCTGCACATCGTGCTCATACGGATTATCGAAGGTAACTTCAAACGGCTTATCGCCGTTGATCTTCTTCCAAATCAATTTAGCGAGATCTAAGACAGTTGTAGATTCCGCAGTTGAAAGATTGAAGTCTTCATTTGTGGCCGCTGGATGTTGCATTGCTGTAACGATTCCACGAGCCAAATCTCCGCCATATGTGTAGTGGCGAATCTGCTCACCATTTCCAAGAAGGTGCAAAGGTGATTGACCCTTCAGTACCTTTTGCACAATGTCAGGAACAACATGGCTAAGTGCCAAGTCCACATTTCCTGACTTAATCTTTGTGCCGCCAAGTGCGCGACTCTCACCAATTCCAACACAATTGAATGGACGGCAAATTGTGTAAGGTAATTTGTATTGATCCCAAGCCGCAATAGCGAAGTATTCAACCGCTAACTTCTGGAAACCATAGCTTGAAAGTGGAGGAGCAATCTTACGCTCGTCACCCTCAACACTTGGCCAGCGATCCGTGCTTTCAAAAACCATCGAACTTGAAAGATAAGTCACCTTCTTGAGCGGGCAACCAGCCTTCTGAGTTGCTATCGCAGCATCACACGCTGCCGCAATAATTCGCTCGTTCTTTGCAAGCAAGTCATATGCGAACTGATGGAAGTACGAAATTCCACCGATGAGAGCTGCACCTGCAATAAAGTGGTCACAGTCCACAAGCAATTCTTCGAGGAGCGCTACATCTGCAGCATCACCCTGTACAAAGCGGAAGTTCGGGTTTTCATCAAATGAACGACTTACTCGTCCGTACTTTGAAAGATTATCCAGACCAACAACTGCGTACCCCTGCCTTAGGAGCTCATCAACTAAATAGCCACCGATAAAACCGGCAGATCCCGTAACAAGTACTTTTTCCATTATTTTCCCTCTATTTAGTTAACTTAGGACCGAAAGCATAGAAGAACCACCGCAGGTATTGGGGAAGCCAGCGCCGAAGCTGAAAATTTGATTCTCCAACCATACGATCGATCCAAATAGTTGGAACTTCGGCAATCATTCTTCCGTAACGATGGGCTTTAGCAACAAGCTCAATGCCAACTTCGAATCCTTTATCGCTCTCGATCCCAACCTCATCAATAAACTTCTTTGAATAAGCCTTAAATGAGTTAGTGGAGTCGTGTGTTCCAACTCCTAGAACTAACCATAGAGCCCTACTTGCATTCTTCGAGAGAAATTTCTTGAATCTAGGCCCACCGATTTGTTGGCCACCTGCCATGTAACGTGACGCGGACGCGACCGCGCAACCACGCTCTACTAGCCGAATGAGGTCATCAATTGCGCGCGGATCATCAGATCCATCAGCCATCGTGATCACTACAACTTCACTAGCACTTGCAGTAATCCCAAAGCGAATAGCGTTAGCTGGACCTTTGGGTAATTCTGATACCACTCCGCGAATTGAATGTTTACGCGGTCTGTATTTAGAAATTCCGCAAAGTGTCGTATCGGTAGGAGTATCAACAACTACCAACACTTCAACTGGTAGCTCGACAGCTTCCTCAAGACGCTCAAGAAATATCGCAATTAGTTCACCTTCATTAAGCGCGGGAACAACTATTGAAGCGCGAACTGATGTCATACCGCAGAACCATTTCCACGAAGGTTCCAAATATCAATTATTGGTTTGTCAGTTACTAAATCCTTGTAACGCAGGTGCGGGGCAGCAATAATTAGCAAGTCACTTTCTGCGATGACGCGCTCTTCATCAATAAGCTCTGAATCATTTTTAACATAGGGATCCGCGGTAAGAACGCCAGCAGACTTAAATTTCAATATTCGCTTTAATTTATAGGCCAAACTTGAGCGATTATCATCAGATTCACCCTTGAACGCCATGCCCAACAAACCAATTTTCGTATTCGCCAAATCGAACTTTTGGCTTATTTTTTCCACAACATACAAAGGCAATCCCTCATTAATCATCATTGCAGAATTACCTAGAGCAAAAGTGTTATTAGAAAAGGCAGCTAATTGCATTGTGTCTTTAAATAGGCATGGCCCGGCAGTAAATCCAGCGGCAGGGAAGTCAGAAGCCCGCGGATATTCAAAACGAATTGCATCGCGTACATTCTCAAAGTTCACTCCAGAATCATTTGCCATCATCCAAAACTGATTTGCTGCAGCAAATTTGATGTATCTCCAAGTATTGGTAAATAACTTTGCCAGCTCTGCTTCTTCAGGTGTTGTGCGCACCACCTTGACTCCAAGCGAACTAAAAACTTGAGAAGCTCGCTGGAAATCCTCATCATTTCTAGCCCCAATGATTTGTGGGAGCTCTTCGAGTTCTTTCATGGCAAAACCTTCAGCGATTCTTTCGGGACAGAACACCACTCGTGTGGACAACTCGAGCTGTTTTAGTCTGCGTTCAACTTCTCTTGTCACGCCAGGAAAAACAGTGCTGCGAAGAACGATAAGTTGATCGCTGCTGAGATACCCAGAAATATCCTCAATTGCAGCGATAACAGCATTAGGATCGGGATTTAGATGAATATCAATAGGTGTCCCAACGATTATGACTACACATTCCGCCGCGGAAATTGATGAAATGTCGGTGGTGGCACTAAACCCATTTGAGAGTGAAATTATTAAAGACTCTTCTAGGCCAGGCTCCCAAAAAGGGGGATACCCAGAATTAACAAGATCAACCGATTCTTCAGAGATATCAAATGCAGTGACTTTATGAATCTTTGACAGAGCAACTGAAAGTGGCAGTCCAACGTGTCCACACCCGCCAACAACTACCGTATCCATAGAGCCCAATGACACAAAGAATCCTAGACATATATTGAACCGAAGGAATCATTCCGAGAGATTTCGTTTGTATTACTTTGTCTCGTGAGCATCAAAACCAGACCTGATTCACTATGATTACAAGGTGAAAAACCCGCTATTTATTCTTCGCAAATTCGAATCCATGCTTCCAATTTCTCATGAAAAGGTACTGCTAAGGGAACTGACGAGGATAGCAAAGCGCATGAAGTCTTCGAAACTTACCGTTCTGGACATAGGCGCAGGTTCAGCGTGGTATTGGAATGAAATTGAAAGCAGGATTTCCACATTCAGCCTAGAAGTTACGCTTATGGATGCTGTACTGCTTGAAGGGAAAGTTTCAAATCGGGAACAAGTTTCGTATAAAAGACTCCAAGGAACAGTACCGGCAGGACTAGAAGAAATATCCACGGATGCTTTTGATCTCGTCGTTGCTTTTGATTTGATAGAACATTTGTCAAAAGAAGATGGATATAGAATGTTGTATGAAATAGATCGCATCTCCACCGGAAGCAGCATGATATTTACTCCGAATGGGCATGTATGGCAACCCTCATCGAAAAATAACCCGTTTAATGCCCATATTTCCGGTTGGACAAGCTCTGAAATGAGAAAAATGGGGTGGAGTCACGTCCGAGGACATACTGGATTTAAAATACTTCGAGAGCCTTATGGATTGAAGTCAAACCTAGTCAGAAGTTGGCCACTTTCTGAATTAGATGCGATTCTTACTATAGTTTCTTATCGCTTTCCGAAGGTAGCTTTTGCGTTTTCCGCTGTAAAACAAAACAAAAATCCACGCATAGAAAACCAAGATTTTTAATATGCACAAGCCTGAACGAATCGACTTCACAATCATCACTCCAGTATTCAATGCTGCGGATTGGATTCAAGAAACGATTTTATCTGTGCTGGAAAATTGTGATGGACTCAAATACGAATACATTGTGATAAACGATGGGTCAACAGACAGAACACTTGAGATAATGGAGCAATTTAAAAATGAAATTGTGATTATTAATCAAGAAAACCAAGGCGAAGCAAAGTCTGTAAACAATGGAATATACGCAGCAAGAGGAAAATATATCCTGGTAGTAAGCGCAGATGACCCAATGCGCTCACAAACCCTTTTAGTTAGATCTAAAAAGATTATGGATAATGATGATGGCGTGGTGTGCGTCTATCCCGATTGGAGCATGATTGATGAGAACTCGAGGATCATTAAGGAAATTACGGTAGAAGATTTCAGCATTCAGAAACTAGTCGGCGAATATATATGCATCGTAGGACCAGGTGGAGTATTTAGGCGGTCTAGCGCCCTGTCTATACAAGGTAGAAACACTAAATATCGTTACACAAGCGATTATGATTTTTGGTTGCGCTTATCGCAGCTAGGCAGATTTGAAAGGATTCCAGAATCGCTAGCATTTTGGAGAAGCCACCCCGAATCTACTTCCATTGCTGAAAGGGGCGAACAAATGGGACGAGAAAGAATTTCAGTAATGGAAAATTATCTAAATTCCACAGGAAAAGAGATTCCCGAAGGGATAGCACGCTCCGCATTAAGCAATGCTTACTACCAAGCAGCACTCCTGATTTACTTTGATGAACGCGTTCCAGCTAAAAGTTGGCTTATCCGAGCAATACGAATCAAGCCGGCAAATATATTTAAATTTAACCTGAAAATAATGCTTTACATAGCCCTTTACCCGCTGGCTCCAAGAATCATGAGAATGATAAGCAAAGCTGGTATCACCTTACGGCTCCCAGATCATGCCTAAGAAAATCCTAATTATTGGGATGCTGAATAGCATTCACATGGCAAATTGGATTGAACGGCTAATTGTCACGAATGATGTCTTTTATTTGTTTCCCTCTAGACAATACAGAAGATTGCATCCAAAAATTGTTGAGCTTATTAAGAAATATCCTGGAAAATTCAAGGTTATTCAATTATTGCCAGGAGGAATAAGCGCTTACCTAGAATTTGCTCTTGACACCAAGTGGTTTAGAGCGATTCGATACTTTTCTCGCAAAAACAGATTGATTCGTGTAATAAGAAAAGGTAACTTTTCAAAGATTCATGGAATCGAGATTCAACACGCAGGATATTTGTTGGCGGAAGTATCTGATCAATATCAGTTCAAGTCAGATGTTATTGTTACAAATTGGGGCAGTGACATATTCTTTTATGGCGAACTTGAAGAACACAGAATTAAGATAGCTAAAGTGTTAAAACTAGCGACTCACTATTCTGCAGAATGCATGAGAGACTACAAACTAGCAACAGATTTCGGTTTTAAGGGTGTTTTTCTGCCAGTGGTACCCAACTCGACAACATTTACAAAAAAGCATTTTGAGAAAATGATGGAGTTCGCTGGTCCTCGCAATCAAATAATCGTCAAGTGTTACGGAAGCACCTTTGGTTTAGGCGAATTGCTCTTAGAGATTTCAAGTAACTTCCTAGAAAAGTATTCCGACATTCAAATTTACAGTTACTCGGTTACACCTGATCTCTACGAAGCCGCGAATAATATTCATAAAAAATACCCAGAGAGATTTAGATATAGTTCAATTGAGAATCCAGTTAGTCATCAGCAAATCCTTGAAGAATTTTCCCATTCAGTAATTTACCTTGGTGCTTCTAGAAGCGATGGCATAAGCACATCTTTCCTTGAAGCAATCTCAACAGGCGTCTATCCGATTCAAACTTCCACATCTTGTGCAAACGAATGGGTGGACAAAGGTATATCCGCAAGCATTGTGGCTCCTCATATCGACTCAATTAGTGCTTCTTTGGAGAATGCACTGTTGCGTAGAAGTGAACTGGCAGAATTGTGTTTCCGAAACCTCACCATCGCATCTAAGTTTCTAGATTTCAACGAAATTTCCGCCCAGACTAGGGAGTTCTATAACTCATGAATCGGACTGTTAGTATTTCCAAGTGAGCAGAATAGCGATCCTCGGGAGCACTGGTATGTTGGGTTCCTGTCTAACCAAAGTGCTTTCCGAATCGTTTGGCGAAGTTGTGGAAGTAAATAGAAGCGGTGAACAAGTTGTAAGCACATCCAAAGTTGTCCG
>CALJUA010000054.1 GCA_937975715.1 uncultured Candidatus Planktophila sp. | reverse complement strand
CACATGACTCGTGCTTGTAGAACTCTGTCCAACGCAATACTGCACGGACAACGCATGTTGTCTCATCAAAGATTTGAAGTGCCTTTGTGCCAAGCATAGAGCCAGCTGCGGCAACACCTTCATAGTCGAGAGGAACGTCGAGATGCTCATCAGTAAAGATTGGAGTTGATGATCCACCTGGAGTCCAGAACTTCAACTTGTGACCGTTACGAACTCCACCTGCGAGGTCGAGGATCTGGCGAAGTGTAATTCCAAGTGGTGCTTCAAACTGTCCTGGGTTATTCACGTGGCCAGAAAGTGAATAAAGAGTTGCACCCTTCGACTTCTCTGTACCCATTGATTGGTACCACTCTGCGCCATTAGCAACGATTGCAGGAACAGCTGAGATTGACTCAACATTGTTGACAACTGTTGGACGCGCATAGAGACCAGCGATCGCTGGGAATGGTGGACGAAGACGTGGTTGACCGCGGAATCCTTCTAGTGAGTCAAGGAGAGCTGTCTCTTCACCGCAAATATAGGCACCTGCACCGATGTGAAGAACGAGATCAACGTCGTGACCTGTCCCAAAAATATTCTTTCCGAGATAGCCAGCTTTGTAAGCATCTGCGATTGCCTTATTTAAACGACGAGCAACGTGTGTTACTTCGCCACGGATATAGATAAATGCATGCTTCGCACGAATTGCATATGCCGCGATGATGACACCCTCGACAAGAACGTGTGGATTTGCCATCAATAGTGGCATGTCCTTGCAAGTTCCTGGCTCTGATTCGTCGGCATTAACAACGAGGTAGTGCTCCTTGTTATCGCCCTGTGGGATAAAGCCCCACTTCATTCCGGTAGGGAAGCCTGCACCACCACGACCGCGAAGTCCTGAATCTTTTACAAGTTGGATAAGTGCATCAGGATCCATAGCAAGTGCCTTTTGAGCTGCCTGATAGCCGCCGTTGCGCTTGTAGGCATCGATTGTGAATGAATCTTTCTCATCCCAATGTGCTGAAAGGACGGGAGTTAATAGCGACATTACTTTCCTTCCTTTGCGAGCTTGAGACCAAGAAGTGTTGGAGCACCTGCTTGAACACCTTCTTCTGCAAGTCCATCATCGAGCCCTGCAAGTACTGCCGAAGCTTCTTTGAAAGTTACCAGGCGATTTGGGCCACGAGTTGGTGCCGGCGGATTTCCTGCGCGAGCTCCATCAACAAGTGCCTTCGCGGATTCAACAGTCTGATTGTCGTAGAACTCCCAGTTAGCCATAACGACAGGTGCGTAATCGCAGGCTGCGTTGCACTCGATATGTTCGACTGAAACTTTTCCATCTTCGGTAACGCCGTCATTGTCGATTCCAAGGTGCTCTTTGAGAGCTTCAAGAATCTGATCTCCGCCCATGATTGCGCACAAAGTGTTCGTGCAGACACCGATGTGATATTCACCCGTTGGCTTGCGCTTGTACTGGGTGTAGAAAGTTGCGACAGCAGAAACTTCAGCAGTTTCAATCTCGAGAACTGATGAGATTGTTTCGATGCCTTCATTTGTGACATAGCCAGATACTGATTGCACATAATGCAACAAAGGCATAATTGCTGAACGCTTACGTGGGTAACGAGCCACGATTGAGTTCATTACGTCTAGGTTTAGACCGGAGTTCGTAATTGTCATTAGCGGTCCACGCCTCCCATAACAGGATCGATAGATGCAACTGCGCCGATAATGTCGGCAACCATTCCACCTTCGCTCATTGCGGATGTTGACTGAAGATTGTTAAACGATGGTTCGCGGAAGTGAACGCGGTATGGCTTTGTTCCTCCATCAGAGACGATGTGCGCTGCGAGCTCACCACGTGGTGATTCAACAGCTGCATATGCCTGACCTGCAGGTACACGGAAGCCCTCTGTCACAAGCTTGAAGTGATGAATGAGTGATTCCATGGAAGAGCCCATGATTTCTCGGATGTGATCCAATGAGTTTCCAAGGCCATCTGCACCCAATGCGAGCTGTGCTGGCCAGGCAATCTTCTTGTCGGCGACCATTACTGGCTGGCCTTCGGTTGCATCAAGCTTTTCAATTGCTTGTTCAATGATTCGCAAAGATTGTTCAAGCTCTGCCATGCGAATCAAGAAACGTCCGTATACATCGCAGGTATCTGCAGTGATGACATCGAATTCGTAATTCTCGTAGCCACAGTAAGGCTGCATTTTGCGAAGATCCCAAGGAAGACCGGTTGAACGAAGTACAGGTCCTGTGATTCCTAACGCTGTGCAGCCGGCGAGATCGAGGTAACCGATTCCTTCAGTGCGCTTCATCCAGATTGTGTTACCAACCAAGAGACGTTCATTATCTTTAAAGTTCTTGCGAAGTTCTTTTACCAAGTCGCGAAGACGTGCTGTCATTCCCGCTGGAAGATCCTGCTGGACTCCACCTGGGCGTACATAAGCCATGTTCATGCGAAGGCCTGTGATTGCTTCGAAGGTATCGAGTACAGCTTCACGTTCGCGGAAGGCAAAGAACATAGGTCCCATTGCGCCAAGTTCGAGAGCGCCTGTACCTAGGGCAACCATGTGAGAGGAAATTCGGTTGAGCTCCATCATCAGAACACGGATGATTGATGCACGCTCTGGAATATCGTTGGTAATTCCAAGCAACTTCTCAATTGCTAGGCAGTATGCGGTCTCATTGAAGATCGGTGAGAGGTAATCCATACGCGTTGCAAATGTTGTGCCCTGTGTCCAAGAACGGTATTCCATGTTCTTTTCAATACCTGTGTGGAGGTAACCAATACCTGGGCGAACTTCAGTAACTGTTTCACCTTCGAGCTCAAGAACAAGGCGTAGAACACCGTGTGTAGATGGGTGCTGAGGGCCCATATTGACGATGATGCGCTCTTCTTTTGTCTCGCCAATTTCAGAGACGAGAGAATCCCAATCGCCACCGGTAACTGAGTAAACAGTTCCTTCGGTAGTTTCACGAGTTGCTGCATATGGATCGAAGCGTGGATCTGAATGACTCACTTATAAGACCTCCGGTTATGTGGAGCCGGTGTTGTCGCACCCTTGTATTCCACTGCAATTCCGCCGAGTGGGTAATCCTTGCGCTGGGGATGTCCGTCCCAGTCATCTGGCATCAAGATGCGAGTAAGTCCTGGATGTCCATCGAAAATAATTCCGAACATGTCGAATGTCTCACGTTCATGCCAGTTGTTGCCGCCGTAGACCTCCACCAATGACGGAATGTGTGGGTCTGTCTCTGAAGTACATACTTCAAGACGAACGCGCTGGTTCTTTGTCATGGAAAGCAATGGGTAGACAGCAACGAGTTCGCACCCGGTGCGATCTGGGTAGTGAATGCCAGATACGCCCATGCACATTTCAAAGAGCAGCTTGTCGCGAAGTACCTTGGCAACTTCCACCAGACGATGCTTCTTAATATGAAGAGTTAATTCACCGCGGTCAACGACTACCTTTGTGATTGCATCTGCGAAATCTGGATATGCGCGCTCGAGATCATCTGCGAGCTGATCAAAGTAACCACCGAAAGGGCGCTCTGTTGATCCTGGGTTTGCAACTGTGCGAACCAATCCACCGTAACCTGATGTATCGCCGGTTCCTGAAACGCCGAACATTCCTTCGTTCTGGGTCATTTACGCAAACATCCCTTCGTGTGGGAGGTTTCCAAGTTGGATAGTTGGTTTTGCCTTTAAAGCAGCTTCTTCTACTGCTTTTATGACTGCTTCGCGGTTTGCACCGAGCTTGGTATCTGAAATCTGTTCATGCAATTTAATAATTGCAT
>CALJUA010000053.1 GCA_937975715.1 uncultured Candidatus Planktophila sp. | reverse complement strand
GTGTCCTAGGCGGGAGTTGAACCTGCGACCTACCGCTTAGGAGGCGGTTGCTCTATCCACTGAGCTACTAGGACTTAATGCGTAAATGCTTGGCAAAGGTTATCGGTATAGGTAGCCTTCCCAAGAATCCATCGGGGATTCTGATTAATTCAAGCGAAAGGCCATTCCATGAGAGCGCTCGTTATCGGCGCAGGCGGAGTTGGCAGTGCAATCGCAAATATCGCATCTCGTAAGCCATTTATCACTGAATTAGTGATTGCTGATTACGACCTTGCTCGCGCAAACGCTGTCACTTCAAAGATCCAAGACCCACGATTTTCTGCAGTGGAGGTGGATGCCGGCGATCTGGTGGCGCTAGAAGGATTGATCCGAAAAATCAATCCTGATGTAGTCGTCAACGCTGTCGATCCACGCTTTGTCATGAACATCTTCAGCGCGGCAAAGAAGGCTGGGGTTAACTACATCGACATGGCGATGTCGCTATCGGAGCCGCATCCAACAGATCCTTTTAATAAGACTGGCGTCATGTTGGGTGATGAACAATTTGCACAAGATGCAGATTGGAAAGCACAAGGTATTTATGCGCTAGTCGGAATGGGTATCGAACCCGGAATGAGCGATGTCTTTGCCCGCTATGCACAGGATTATCTCTTCAGTGAAATCGATGCAGTCACCATCTTGGATGGCTCAAATCTCGCTGTTGATGGTTATGAATTTGCTCCTTCATTTTCAATTTGGACGACGATTGAAGAATGCCTCAATCCCCCGCTGATTTGGGAGAACGGCGGATTCCATACTGCCAAGCCATTTACTGGTGGTGTCACCTTTGATTTCCCAGAAGGTATTGGACCAGTTGAATGTGTCGATGTTGAACATGAAGAAGTTGTATTAATCCCTAAGAAAATTAGCGCCAAGAAAGTTACATTTAAGTATGGCCTCGGCAATGACTTCATTGAAAAGCTCAAGACCATTCATGCACTAGGACTTTCTAATAAGAACAAGGTCTCTTATCGCGGCATGGAGATTGCTCCACGTGATTTCTTGGCATCTCTCCTGCCAGATCCGGCGAAGATTGGTCCGATGATGCATGGCAAGACATGTGCAGGTGCGCATATCGCTGGCAAGAATAAAGAAGGCCAGCCATATGCCTGCTACATCTATAACGTTGTAGATAACGAATGGTCGATGAAGAATTATGGCGATCAAGCAGTTGTCTGGCAGACAGCTATCAACCCTGTGATTGCCATGGAGCTGATCGCAAACGGAACATGGAAGCCAGAAGGCGTCGTTGGCCCTGAGTGGCTAGAACCAAAGCCGTTCCTTGATTCGATTGAGGCGTATGGAAGTAGCTGGCACATCCGCGACGAGGATCCGAAAGGTTTGGTGTTCTAAATGACCAAAAAATGGGCGCTCATTACTGGAGCAACTGTCGGAATTGGAGATTCCTTTGCAAGGCTGCTGGCTAGCAAGGGCTACAACCTCGTTATCAATGCCCGCAGCAAAGATAAGCTGGATGAACGTGCAGCATTTCTTCGCGAGAAGTTTGGGGTAGAGGTTGTCATACTCGCTGCCGACCTTGCTACTGAGTGCGAAGTCGTTGAGAAGTATCTGACTGATAACGAGATTGATGTTCTGATCAATAACGCAGGTTTTGGTCTTAACCAGTCATTCTTGTCCAGCGACATTGCTGATGAGCAACGCGTTCTTGATGTCTTGGTTCGTGCACCTATGCGATTGATGCATGCAGTCTTGCCACAAATGAGAAAACGTGATTCTGGCATTGTTATCAACGTCTCTTCAACTGCTGCATTTATCGCAGGCGGTCATTACAGCGCTGCGAAGTCATATCTCACAGTGATGTCTGAATCACTGCATACGCAGCTTCTGCCAACCAATGTGAATGTTGTATCGCTTAACCCTGGCTTCACTCACACTGAGTTCCACCAGCGTGCGGGAATGAAGATGGGCGCTATTCCCAATTGGTTGTGGCTCGATGCAGAATTTCTAGTGCGTAAAGCATGGGAAGACGCTCTCAAGGGAAAGGCTGTCAGTATTCCTGGGTGGCAGTACAAAATATTGCGAGTCATCATTGCAACTGCACCTCGATCATTCGTCCGCAAGATGGGGATGTCCCTCCGTACCAAACAGAGGTAAATTCACATACTTTTCACCGCTTGGAAGGGGTCAATCGCAGCTCCTGCAAAGTACCATTGCCACATATCAACGAAAGGTTTCTCATGATTCGTAAGGTCACGCTCTCACTTCTCGCTGCTGTTCTTGTAGCCGGAACAGTGACTGCAGTTCCTGCAAGTGCAGCAACAAAAATCAGCAATGGTGTTGCTTGCTCCAAG
>CALJUA010000052.1 GCA_937975715.1 uncultured Candidatus Planktophila sp. | reverse complement strand
AGCCTTCAATTGAGTTCTCCTAGCTTGACTCGTTGGCAGTCATATGGTTTTCAGTCTACCAATAGCTCAGCGAGCAAACCGCCCATAAGACTGCCCATATTTGCCCATCGTTTCCCCATAAAAACTTCTAAATCTGCGACAGGTTGTGTAAAAACTTGTACAAGAAATATATGGGAAAGTGAGCGAGGATTTAGCCCCCGCCCACTTATGTTAAAGAAGAGTCGCCCTATAAGCCGGAAGAATTCAAAACGTGCTCATAAATTGCACTTGCCCATGAAATATCCCATAAATAATCTATAGAAGCCCAGAACAAGATCCACCCTAAAAGCCAAAACTCGCACCAGTTGCGGATCTTATCTCCTGAATTGTTACTCCAGTTCGCGCTCGATTCCGTGACCCTCAACATCCATCTCTGGAAGCCATTCGAGCCACTTAGGAAATGCCCAAGCTTTAGTTCCAAGTAATTGAAGCGCGGCAGGTACGAAAATCATCCGTATGATAATTGCATCAACAAATATGCCGAATGCAAGCACGAATGCGATTTGCCTAATAGTGGCATCACCTCCTGGAAAGAATCCAGCAAATACAGCAAACATGATTGAAGCCGCTGCGAGCACGATTGGAGCGGCGTTGTGAAAACCATGCTTAATTGCAGCGGTCGGATCATCCCCATGCGATTGCGCCTCGTGCATTCTCGAAACTAAGAAAACTTGATAATCCATTGCAAGTCCAAAAAGTATTCCAATGGCCAGAATCGGCGTGAGACTCATGAGCGGAGAACCTGAATTAATTCCAAAGAGACTTCCAAGGTGGCCCCATTGAAAGACAGCAACAGCTGCTCCAAGTGATGATCCGATTGTGAGAAGAAATCCGAACACGCCGATCGCTGGAACCCAGATTGATCTGAAAACCATAATGAGCAGCAAAAGAGCCAACCCGCCAACTAGCGCCAGATACAGTGGGAGCGCATCATTGAGCATGCTGGTGATGTCTACACTCACTGCAGTTGCGCCTGTCACGTAACTCTTCGTTGATGAGTTGCTAACCAGGGCATCTCGAAGATCTGATACCAGCCCCTGGGTCTCAGCACTGTTTGCCTTGCTTGCAGGAATAACAGTGATAATTGCTGCACTGCGGTTTGGATTAAACATCACAGGCGTTGTTGCCGCTATGTCGGGCATACTCTTAATCTTGGCGTGGTTTTGATTAGCGATGGAACCAACACCTTTGCCTTCGATGTAGATGATGATTGGCCCGTTGACGCCTGCTCCGAAATGTTTTTCAATCGTTTCCTCTGCGATTGCTTGGACAGATCCCGACTTTTCTGAGGGAATTAATGAAGTTTCTAATGAAATAAATGGAAGCGTTAGAGCGCCAAGCAAAAGAACAATCGTAGAAACAATTGCAATAGGATATTTTACAACCTTCTCAATCCAGGAGTCGAAAATTGGATTCTGCTTTTCAGGGAGAAACTGTTTTGTTGTATTTCCTAAGAAATTTCGCTGAGTACGTGAGAGAACTTTTCTTCCCAATATAGCCAGCACAGCCGGAACCAATGTGAGGGCACCGACCACGGCCACAATTACTGTGGCCGCCGCTGCGACTCCCATTTGAGTGAGAAATGCTATGCCTACAACAGATAGTCCAGCTAATGCTAAAACGACAGTCAATCCTGCCGTAATCACCGCTGAACCTGCTGTGGCAACGGCAAGACCAACTGACTTATTGACATCTCTAGTCCTCATTAATTCATGACGAAAGCGAGCGACTATAAAGAGCGCATAATCAATTCCTACTGCAAGTCCAAGCATTGATGCCAAGACAGGAGTGGTTGAAGATAAATCCAAAAATCCTGTTGCCAACGTGATCCCGAGAGCACCGATTCCAACGCCGACCATCGCGGTCAAGAGATTCATTCCGGCAGCCGCAAAGGAGCCAAAGGTAATCAAGAGAACGAGAAGAGCAACCCCAATACCGACGAGTTCGCCAATCGCAGCCGGGCCACCTGGGGCTGCTTGGATTGCAGTTCCGATAGCTCCAATAGTGATGGGTGAGTCCTGAGGGACCGTGAGTGCATTTACCAATGAAAGTTTTTCAGATTCTGTTAAATCTGTAGAGGAGACTCCGAAGTTAACGTTTGCATATGCGGCTTTGCCATCAGAAGATAAAGAAGGAGACGCCGGGTCAAAAGGATCGGTGACATGAACGACCCCAGGCAATGCCCTCAGCTCCTCCACCTTATTTGTAATTGCTCGAGAATTGTCGGGCTGACCGATGTCACTACCGCCTTGGACCTCAAAAGTGACTTTGGCAGTAGCGAGATCGCTATTGGATCCGAAACTCTTATCCATCAACTCAAGTGCGATTGTTGACTCTTGACCTTTGAGTGAAAAGGTCTTTGAGGTTTCGCCAGCCCATATCGAGGAAGAGAAGGCAAGCAGCGCTAAGGCCAAGGCCCAGGAGAAGAGGACCTTGAATTTGTTTCGAGCTACTGAAAGTCCCAAGCGTTGAAGTAAGCGTGCCACGATGAAATCCGTTTCTGTCAGAAGTGAATATTTGCACTATAATGCAAAAATACATCGTTGTGCAAATATGCACTCTGCGTTATTGTTCATCTCATGAGTGAACCTGGCCACAGAGAGCGCGAAAAAGCTAAGCGACGTCGAGCAATCGAAATCGCAGCTTTAGATCTCTACGCTGAGCGCGGGTTCGAGGAGACCACAATTCAAGAAATTGCAGATAGAGCATCTGTCTCTCCTCGGACAGTTCTCATGTACTTCACAAGTAAAGCGGACATCGCACTATCCTCGGTTAATCTAGAGGTCGCCAAACTCACCGAGCGGCTTAAAAAAGAATCTAAAAAAGCTTCGGTCATGGAAATATACGCAACTTGGTTTAAGCAATTCGAAATTGAAACAGATAGTGAACTTCAAAATTCAAGAAGCCGTGCATTTAAGCGAAACCCGACCTTAACGGGATCGATGTCATTTGAGATTCAAGAGGCGATGGAAGCCTCCAGCGTGGCCTTAGCCAAGGAGTATGGGTTACCGAAAAATCACATTGGAATCTTACTTACTCTCAGCCTAATTGGAGGGCTCACAAACATTCTTGAGCAAACCAGCGAGAATCAAAGCGAATTGATGAATGGAATGCGTACGGCACTTGAATATGCCGATGCAGGCCTTAAAGCTGTTAAGTCACTTTAAATGCCTGCCCATCTGATTGAAAGAAGAGTCGCCCTAAAAGCCGGAAGAATTCACGTCGGGCCTAATTTGGCCGATTTTCCATACTTTTTCCCATATAAAGTTGTACAACACTCGAAATGAAAGTCTCTCAATAAACCGGCCTTATCCGATCCGCTTGAGCATTGCATTCATCTGAACAATCTGGGCAGATTGATCCGTCACTACATTCTCACCAAAAGACTTGATATCAGCGTTACTAGCGTCTCGAATCATTGTGGTCATGTGGATTGCACCATCGTGATGTCCAATCATTCCTTTAAGCCAAAGTGCATCGAAGTTCTTTCCCGATGCTGCTGAAAGAGCAGAGAGTTCAGCATCATCAAGCATTCCACCCATTCCCATTGAATGCCCCATGTCGGTGGTGGCTCCTGCATCTTTTAGCCAGGTCTTCATCTGAACAATCTCTGCTGTTTGGGCTTTGATAATTGTGTTTGCAAGTGCAAGGAGTTCTGAATCTTTTGATGTTTTAAGAGCAATGTTTGAAATATCAATCGCTTGCTGGTGATGAGGAATCATCATCTGCAAGAACATCACATCGGCACCTGTATATGTGGCAGTTCCTGAGTTGTGACGCATACCCATGGAATTGTTTCCACGCATCCCAAAGAATCCTTCGTCGCTATTCCTGCTTATTGAAAATCCTAGAATTATTCCAAGCAGAACAACGATGATTGCAACGAGCGAACCAGTCTTCTTATCAATATTTATTTGCATCTCTAACCCCTTTGATATTGCAACCATACTCGCAGTTTCTGAGAGTTTTCTGTCAGTCTTAAGGAACTATGGAATATCCTGCCGCTTGCACTGCTCGCTCGATTGAGTCCTGTGGTATTTCTGAGTCAGCGCTGATAATGGCAATCCCATTTTCGGCGCTGGCAACGACTTTGATTACACCCGGAATTGCCATAATCTCCTTGCTTACACGGCCTTCACAGTGGCCACATGTCATTCCTTTTATTCCAACAGTCTTTTCTGCCATGTATTTCTCCTTTGATTACAAAACCTAGTCTGATCGCCATCTGCTATTGAATGCACGAAACAGAAAAAGGAAATTGCTTATTTTAGGAAATTTTCCTAAAAATCTTACCCATATTTTTTGATGTATAGATATCTGAGCCCACGGTCACCAAGATCAACTGGTCACTGGCGCTAAGAATTCCAGTAGCTCCTTTAAATATATTGAGCTTATTCCAGCTGTTTCCAAGGTCCGATGACATGTAAAGAGAAGTGCCACTTAAAGCGTAAAGGCCAGAATCGCGCCATTCGACCTGTGTAAATTTGAGAGTACTTTTCAATTCTTTTGTGGATTTAAGGGCATTCCTAGTGAGGAGCAATTTAGAGCCCTTTATCGCCACAGCAATACCTGACATATCTGGCGAAACCGCAATATCTGTAAAGCTGTTTGCTCCTAGCGAGCTCCAACTCTTTCCAGAATCTGCTGAATACATCAAGTTTCCACTCTGCGAATCAGCACCATAAAGATCAGTCCCAGCACCTTCTAGAAAGTGGAAATCTACTTTCCCGACTAGCGAAACAGATTTCCAACTTAATCCGCCATCGGTTGACTTCACGAGGCCGATAGGATTTAACGCTTTTGACCCTTGAGCAGGGTGCCCGCTTGCAAATATATTCTTACCTGAAGATGTAAACCCCATCACATCAATTTTATCTTGCCCAACTAACTTCATATTATTTTTGCCAACGAGCTCATAGAGACCTTCGTGAGTCATTACCAGAACTTTGTTGCCCACAACTTTTACATGATGAATATGTGAGACGGAATCAAGCGTCTGAGCGATAGCGCCGTTGTTTACTGTCATCAGTGCAACAATTGCAAAGCAAGAAAATCTGAACCTAAAACTTTTAATATTTTGCGTTTTCATATTAATCCATTCTCTGTTTGATGATTTTCTTCTAAACTCGGCCAGCAAATGGCATCATTCCTTGAACACTATAAATATTGGAATACTTCAGGCCTGTTGCAGTAGACCTTGCTTCCCACATCATCCCATTTCCAGCATAGATGCTCATATGATGAATTGTGCTCTGGGTGCCTTTATAAGAGTAAAAAATTAAGTCGCCCGGTTGCATTTCAGCGATTGGAACTTGTTTTGTATAGGTGTAATAGAGTCCTGAGTTGAGTCGATCCCAATTAGGCCAGCCAAGCCCTGCGTACTTGTAGGCTGCATAAACTAAACCTGAGCAATCAAAAGAATTAGGACCTTCGCTACCCCACACATATGGTTTCTTTGCCAAAACTTGTCGCTTCGCAAATTCAACCGCCTTCAGACGTTGCTCAACAGTTGTTCTCGAAGATGACGCACCGTTTGGGCCACCGCCCTTCCAAACTTTAGCCTGGTTTGGAGCTTTGGTAGCTTCATTAGATCTTGTTTCTTCAAGGATGGCGAGTTGGCGTTTTTGTTCGAGTGTTAGCCTTACTTTTTTAGCCGAGGCTAACTCCTTTTGTAGCTTGTCCTGTACGGCCTGAAGCTTGTCCACTTCCTTTTGTTGAGCATCACGGACAGAATCTGCTTCTTGCTTTGCTATCGCAACCTTCTCAGTTGCTCGCAATTGTAACTCTTTAGCGGCTTCAGCAACTTTTCTAGCCTCTTTCGCGATGATCTCTGCAGCCTTGAATTGTTCGAGAGCAACTTTGTTCTTAGAGCCCAAATTTTCGAGAATGGAAATAGTGTCGATTACATCTTGTGGACCGTTTGCACTGAGAAATGTTTCAATATTTCCCATATTTCCTCCCGTCATATATGCAGCGACAGCTAACTTTCCGATATTTCGGTGAGTTGCTGAGACCTCAGCCTCGGCAGCTTGAACAGCTTTCGTCGCTGAATTTAATTCTTTCACAGCTACCGCTAATTCATTCTTGGCAGACAGGTACCTTTTGTTTACCTCCGCAGCAAGCGCTGCAAGTTTTCTAAGGCTTCCTTGTGCAGCTACAAGTTTTTTAGCAGCATTTGCAGCATTTTGTTTTTTCTGCAGTTCAAGTTTTTTGGCTGCTTCTATTTGTGCAAGCGTTGGTTTGTGATTAGCGCCAAATGCATCAGGCGAGATTGTAGTTAGGATAGTAATTGATAGGAGGACTGAATGTAACTTCTTCACACGCAATAGCTTCATAACCTAGTAGCCCCCACGAATGGTTTTCTTCCAAACATCTTTGTCAGTGGAACTACTTCAACCTTCTTCCCAGGCCGCGGTGCTTGAACCATTTTTCCACCACCCATATAGATCGAAACATGGCTAATTGGTTTACCAAAGAAAAGTAAATCCCCAGGCTTTAATGATGAGTAAGAAATGGGCTTCCCATATTTAATTTGAACCCGTGATGAATGTGGAAGCGAAACTCCTGCCGCCTGAAATGCTCGCATTGTGAGTCCTGAACAATCCCACCTTGTTGGGCCCGCGGCTGCCCACACGTAAACATCACCTATCTGTTGGAGTGCGAACTTAAGGGCAATTGACCCACGTGAGTTGTCACCTTTATAAGAAGCGGCATATCCTTTCGAAGCACTCAGAATCTTATTCTCTCGATCTGTTTCTTCTCGAAGAAGTCGCTCTCTATCGGCCTTTGCAAGTGAATTAAGAAGTTTTTCTGCCTTTGCTAAGGCACTCTTCGCTTGCGTTACTTGCTGATTGAGTCGTTTTTGCTCCACAAGTAGTACCGCAGTGCGATCGCCCAAAACTAACTGTGTGGCTTGAACTCTTTGTTTGGTAGCTGCGTACTCACGTAACTGCTTCGAATATCCTCGACTGACACTATCTAGTACAGATACATCCGTCAGATATTTCGTTGGATCGGAGGAAAAAAGTAATTCAAAGGATTTACCAAAACCACTTCCTTGATATTCGGAAATCGCAATTTTTGCTAGAACTTTACTTGCTACGCTCAGCTCTTTTTGAATTACTTCCTCGCGCTGTTGCAGCAACCCTGTCTCTATTTGAAGTGCTTTAATTTTCAAGGTTGCTTCATTCGCGGCTTCATATTTTTCTGCAGCCAGAGTCCGCAGTCGATCAATCTCGCGCTGCACAGATGCCACAGTTGGCGCAGCCTGTGCCTGTATCGACTGCGCCATGAAAACTGCAACGAGCAGTAAGGCAAGGACTCTTTTCATAAATTGACCTAGGACCTTACTTACTCTTAGCCAATAATTTCTTCATGAGAGTGATTTCAGCTGATTGTCCAGACCGAATATCAACCGCAATCTTCTTGGCTTCACCATTCTTTGTACCGTCGAGCATAGAAACCATCTCTAAAGCGCCTTCATGATGAGCAATCATCGATTGAAGAAACGCCCTGTCGAATTTGCCACCTTTGAGTTTTTTCAAGGTAGTCATTGAACTCTCAGGGAGCATTCCACTCATCCCCATGTCGTGGTCCATGGTCATTGACGAGTTAGTTGCAGTCAACCAATATTTCAGCTGGGCCATTTCTTTACTCTGTGCAGAAATAATCGCCTTTGCCAAATTCTTAACCTTTGGGCTAGCACTATTTTTGAGTGCCATCTTGGACATTTCTATTGCCTGTTGGTGATGAGGAGCCATGCTCTGCGCAAACATAATTTCGTTCACGCCTAAGTTCTTCAAGCTCTTGGCATGAGAACTTGCTGATGCGGGTTGGATAAAGAATGGGAGGGAAATTACGGTAAGCAGTAATATGATTTTCTTAAACATTTGGAATCCTTTTCATTCGATTTGATAAAACAGTTTATTTAGGCAATAAAACAGTAATTTCTATCGAAGACGGATTAGATTCGGATTACTCCCAATTGTGCGCGGGATAGTGAAAGTTGCGAAAATTGGTTTCGTTGAGCGCTAATTAAACGCACACCATGTGTTAGATATTTTTTTAAGTGAGAGCTTGACGCTCTTAAATAATAGAGCTTTCGTCCGAGCAAAAGTACAACAATGAAAATTACTGCACACCCAGCATCCATAAAGGCATATGAGCTAGAAGCAACGCTGAGCGGCTTGGCTGAAGTTGTAGGAGCGACGTGATCTCCTGAATGGTTTGCTTGAATGGCTACTTGGTCGCTTTGCATTGAGTGACATTGATGTGCAATTACGATGCCTGTTGAAAATACAGCCATTAAAATGGCAAAGAGCAAGCTCATTCGCTTGTTGCTCTTGATCACCATAGCCATATGACTAAATTGCCAGTTGAGAACTTTTATAGGTCTATTTGGAGACGGCTCGCTTATGAATTGTGATGGAAAATACAGAAAAGTGAGCGCAGTTTTAACTTGCGCCCACCTAATTGGAAGAAGAGCCCTAAGACAACTCGAAGTGTTCACGTTGGGCATCAATCATGGAGTCCGTATTCATCCTTTGAGTGACTCGCCGGCTCAAATTGAATGGTCGAATGTTCGACATCAAAGTGGTCACGAAGACCTGCTTGTACTGCAGGTAGGAGTTCAATGAGGTGCCCATCAGAGAAGCAATCTTCATCTAGTACAACATGTGCAGTAAAGATTGGTAGACCTGTACCCACAAGACTTGCGTGCATGTCATGGACTTCCTGGACATGAGCAATTTCCATGATGTGTGTACGCAGTTCTGAAAGTTTTACATCTTTTGGCGTTACTTCAAGAATAATGTTTACAGTTGCCCTGAGTAGTTTCCAGCTACGAGGCAAAATCATTACTCCGATGAATAGCGAGACAAGAGCGTCAGCTCTAATCCAACCCGTTGTCAAGATTATTACACCAGCAATCACCACTGCCAAAGACCCCAAAGCATCGTTAATGACCTCAAGGAATGCGGCTCTTGTATTGAGATTGCCCTCTTCAATTTTTGACAATAAGACAAGAGAAAGGCAGTTGGCCAAAAGACCAAATATTCCAAAACTGAGCATTGCTAGGGGTTCGACTTCAGTGGGATTAATTAGTCTCTGAATTGCTTCAATCGTAACAAAAACTCCTACCGCAATAAGAAGGAGGGATTGTCCCGCAGCGGCAAGAATTTCAACCCGACGGTATCCCCATGTGTGCTTCTCGCTTGCAGGGCGTTCCATTAACCGAGTTCCACCAAGTGCAATTGAGAGCCCAATGACATCGGTGAACATGTGCCCTGCATCAGCTAATAATCCTAAGGAGCCTGAGATCCATGCGCCTATTAGTTCTGCAATTAGAACTGTTGAAGTGATTGCGAGCGAAAGTGTAAAGGCTCGCTTATGACCCAAGAGATAGTCGTGATTATGTCCATCTGTCGTCTTTGTCATTTATGAATTCCTCAGTTCCTCCATTAGCTCAACTTAGACTGAACTCTAGCCGCCATTTTGTGAATCAAAAAAGTAACTCTATGGGCATCAGAAATTCGCAGTTACTTGATTAGCTCTGTGATGGTGATTGCAGTTGGAAACTGCCCATAAAACTGCCCATATTTGCCCATCGATTCCCCATAAAAACATCTAAATCTGCGACAGGTTATGTAACAACTTGTACAAGCAAAATGCAGAAAGGTGAGCGCAGTTTTAACCTGCGTCCACCTAATTGGAAGAAGAGTCGCCCTATAAGCCGGATCCTGTCGAGGATCACCATCCATCTAGATC
>CALJUA010000051.1 GCA_937975715.1 uncultured Candidatus Planktophila sp. | reverse complement strand
ATAGTCCTAACATCTACCGTAATTGCTTTTCCAATTTTTCCTTGGATAACTTTTTGGGCGTATCTCGTATTTGGCTTTCTGTTTCTAAATTGCGCGTATCTTCTGAACTCAAGTGTTTCGAAGACTAGGTTTAAGTACATCAGCCAACTATTTGAGGAGAAAGTTGGGCCACTGTGATATAAGCGGATAACCGCTATATGGCCGGTCCGAGTCAAGCCCAAAAAAAATTATAGGCGCGAAATAAGCGCGCAGAAAAGAGAGTGAAGGAATTCAAAGCGTTGGAGCTGCGATCAATTCTTTTGATCGTGCTGGAATGGATCCGCACCAAACAGCTATTGAGGCTCTAACTATCGGATTGGTTACCGATAGTTTGTCCGTAACGAATCACGGACGGCACTAGAATCTGATTCGTCACTTCACTACCTGCTACTCAAAAGCCGAGCTTACAGACAGAGTCTGCATCCAGTCATTGCTGAGCGTAGGCGGAAGGGCGAAATCCAACACCTTAAATTCCAAAATCTCTGTATGACAACAGAAGCCCTAGCACAGTGTCGGTACTTAGGCCATAATCAGTATCAAAAGCTCCCAGCCCAATGTCACTTAGTTAACGCATAAGTATCTGAAAAGATCCAACAAAAATATTATCTTGTACTTTTATATGGAATCTGTTTTCGCATCTGGAGTAAATGACTCTCCAGGAGGCAGATGAAAAAGCTAGGCGACCCACTATCGTTCTACAAGAAAGTAATCAGCGAAGATTTTGTTAATAGCCTGCTTGAGTCTGAGGAGGTTGCCAGTCGTGCAGGGATCTTCACGGCGTCGGTAGTTATTTGGCTAATGATTTGTCAGAGGTTGAATCCAGATCATAGCCTTGAGAAGGCGTTGCAGTCTCTTCGAGATGGAGTAGCCGAAGGCTTATTGGAAGACATAGTAGGTAGCATTCGAGCACGTCATAGACGGATATCAAAAGGAACTGGTGGCTATTCTCAGGCGCGGTCGCGAGTTCCAGTGGGAGTTGTAGAGCAGGTAGCAGATCGTCTTACAGAGTCTATTATATCGACGCACGACCGAGTTGGTCGAGAACGTTACAATATCTATGTGATAGATGGTTCTAGCGTACAGATATCGCACACAGCGAACAATCTTTCTCGGTATCCAGTGTCGAGGAATCAACATGGAGAGGCGCATTATCCGCTGGTTCGATTATGTGTTGCGACAAATGTGGAGAATGGGGTGTGCTTACGTCCAGCGTATGGAGCGCTAAATGGGAGTGAAGCTGTAAGCGAACTTCAGCTTTCTGAGGAATTACTACTCCGTCTTCCCAAATCTTCGATTGTGATAGGAGACCGATATTTTGGGTGTTTTCGGTTTGCTGCGCTGAGTGTTCGAAATGGTCATCGCATCATTTGTCGGATGAAGGAAGACAATGCGGTTAAGTTTATAGGCAAGCCAAAGTCGGCAAGCGGAGAACAGGAGATTGATTGGACTCCATCGAGTCATGAACAGAAGAAGTATGCTGACCCCCATCATCCTCAGGTCAAAGGAAGAATTATTTGGCACAGACTTTCACGCAAAGGCTATCGCACAGAGAATCTTGTTCTTTTTACGACGTTGGACCTACCGGCAAGCGATATCGTTGAGATCTATGGCCTACGATGGAACGTAGAAACAGATCTAAGAGATATCAAGTCCACTCTTGATATGAACTTTATCGATGCCAAATCACCGGATATGATCGCCAAGGAGCTAATACTTGGAATCTGTGCATATAACCTTATCCGGCACATGATCGACTCCGCTGCTGACGCTTCAAAGATAAGAACTCGCAACTTTAGTTTCTCGAAGGTTCTAAGATTAGTGAACTCCATTGCCTTTGTTATTATAGAGAACAGATCGGATGCCTTCGTACAGAAATATCTCCGAGACGAATTAACAAATGTTCAAAGCTTGCTACTGCCTAGTCGTAGAGCCACACGAGATGATGAGCCTAGAAGGATTTGGCGGAGAGGAGGAGGAACTGCTCCTTACTTCTCTGATTCCAGAAAAAATGAACAAAAGAAACTCAAGGAGTCGAAAAAAATATATAAGAATAATGGCTTACGTGTTAACTAAGTGACATTGGGCTGGGAGCTTTGGTTATCGTCGATGCCACAAATACAAATAGGAATCCAAACAAGGCGTGGTGTTATTGGTGACAACATCATTCATAGGACGGCCGCGAAGAATCCTCTCCGCAAATGTTCCTTCCGTCTCGGTAACCCTACGGAAAATTGTATTCGAATTGAAGCCGCTGGATTGCGAACAATTGTATAACAAGGGTCGGACTTTATTGTTCGGGTTAAGAAGGTTTTGTTCATGAATTCTTAGAAATACAGAACACTATTTGAAGAGAGTCTGGGGTGTTAGAGGGGTCTGCCAAACGTATTTTCTGAGGATTGGAAGGAGACATAAGTCGGTTACCTCCTTAACCGATCTAGTAACTCTTACTGTGGAGATTCAATAACATAGAAGTGTTTGAGCGAAGTATCGTGCTCAGCAATTAAAAGAGAACACTGTTGTTCTAAATTACATCTAATTTAATGCAGAAGTGTTCGGCTCTAGTGAGAATTTTTGAATAGGTGAGGGTATATGGCGGAGCAATATTCGATCTTAGTAATTGAAGACGACTCGACGATTGCTGAGGTGTTGCAACACAATCTGACTTCGGCCGGGTTTGTGGTCGATAGTGTAAACGATGGACCCACCGGTTTGGATGCCGCGCTTAGCGGAAAATATAGCCTCGTAATCTTAGACCTAAATCTGCCGCGCATGTCGGGTATAAATATCTGCAAAAGTATCCGTCAGGACAACTTAACATTGCCACTTATAATGCTCACGTCACGCGACTCTGAAATGGAGAAGGTTATTGGATTGGAGTCCGGTGCTGATGACTACGTTGTAAAGCCTTTCGGAATGTTCGAACTTCTTGCCCGTGTGCGCGCCCGACTTCGAATTGCTCCATCGGTGACGGATGGTAAAAATGCTGGATCTAGCAGTTCCTTGACCTGTGGCCCATTGTTATTGAACACCCAAAATAGAACGGCATCTGCCAATGAAAAAAAACTAGAATTAACTCGAAAAGAATTCGATGTGCTAGCGTATCTTTTAAATAATCAAGGAAAAGTAGTGTCGCGCTCCGAACTCTTAGATTACGTGTGGGGAACAACCTCAGACGCGTACGACAATGCCGTTAGGATGTTGCTCAGTCGGCTACGAAGAAAGCTGCAGGAAGCTATTCCTGGTTGTCCCCTTTTGCGTGTCGTTCGTGGTGTTGGCTATATTGTTTCAATGCCGAATGCACAAGAGATATCCGCAGACGAAGATGAAGCATAGTAATCATCATTCCTCGTCATCTATTGCCAAAAATCAATCCCTTTCTGCTGCCATTCGTGCGTGGACAAGGAAAATGTTAGCAATGACGTTTCTCCCTTACCTGCAAATGGCATGTTTGTCATTGCTGGTTGGTGCGGCTTCGTGTTTAATTT
>CALJUA010000050.1 GCA_937975715.1 uncultured Candidatus Planktophila sp. | reverse complement strand
CGGCAAATTCATACGGCGAATTGCGTTGAAGTAATTCTCGAGGTTGAGCGTCTCTGGAACTGAGAAGACACCGTTTGCCTGCAAATCAATGTATGGGCGAAGTGAAGAGTAGACAGTCCAAAGGAGTGGGAAGATCCACGCAATTGCGAAGATTCCGATAAAAATTGAGATCGCTGCATCTTTTCGCTTCTGGCGATCGCGATATTCCTTATTGACGACGATAGTGGACATTACTTCACATCCTCTTTGAAGCTCTGTCGTAGGTACGCGATGATTGGACCAATCGAGAGAATAAAGAGGATCGTGGCATATGCCGCGCCCTTCATTGACTGTCCTTCACCGGAAATATTCTGGAAGACCAAGGTGCCGAGAATCGGAACCTGAGCGCCAGATGTTCCATAAATAATGTAAACAATGTCGAATGCGCGAAGAGACTCGATCATGGTGATAACCAGAACAATGATGTTTACAGGACGCATTGTTGGAAGAATGATCTTCTTAAATGTCTCCCACTCTGTTGCGCCATCAAGAGCTGCAGCTTCACGGAGAGCTGGATCTACAGCCTTAAGGCCTGCTAAGTAGAGCAACATGATGTAACCGATATGTCGCCACGATGCCATTGTAAGAATCACATAGAGGTTCCAGCGATCATCGCCGAAGAATGAAATTGGGTTTGTGATGTCTCTGCCGAGGATTCCGTTGATGAAGCCATCAGGGCGCAACATAAAGTTCCAGATGATTCCGGTCACCGCTAAAGAGAGAACAACTGGAATGTAATAGGCAGTTTGGAAGAAAGCGTGTCCACGAATCTGGCGATCAATCTGATAGGCGAGCAATACACCGAGAGGAGTTGCAATCAAACCAAACCAGAGAAGCCATACAACGTTATTTTTAAGTGCATCCCAGAAGACTGGAGTTGAGAAGAAGATGTTGTGATAGTTGGCAAGACCTGCCCAACGAATATCGTCGAGGTGAATACCTGTCCAATATGTAAAAGAGAGAAGAATTGTTGAAATTGCTGGAATCCATACAAGCAGTACGTGTAGCGCTGTTGGGATACCAATAAATGCGCCTAGTGTCAGGCGGTCTTGCGGGGAAAAGGCTCGACGGCGGGTAACTTGAGTTTTCGTCTTGTTATCCGCCGTCGAGTTCATACCTTTACCTTATCTCTAATTAATCAATTTGTTTAACAGAATTGAATCAAGAATTAGAGAGCTGGAAGTGCTTCCCATTGTGCCTGAAGAGAATCAACAATCTTGTTGACATCCTTAGGGTTCTTGTACCAAGACTGAATTGCAGGACCAACAACTGGACCAGCGAAGTCTGGACGTGTGTCACGATCCAAGAACTGAGTGATGTACTTAGCCTGGCTCATAACGTTCAACTGCTGCTTCTGGAACGCATCGTATGTTGATGTGTCCTGGTTCTTGTTAGCAGATGTCATTGGGACACCGGTATCAAGCATTGCCTGCATACCTTCCTTGTCACCAGCGAACTTGATGAAGTCCTTACCAACAGCTGTGTTTGCACCGTTAGCAGCTACGCAGAAACCATCGATTGGTGCGTCGATTGTGTCAACGCCGTGCTCTGGATTGATTTCTGGGAATGGAACGATCCATAGATCGTCGTAATCTTCCTGTGACTTCTCCTTGAAGTTTCCACCGAACCATGAACCCATAAGAGTTGATCCAGCCTTCTTCTGTAGGAGAAGCTGCATTGCGCCATCCCACTCGAGGTCAAGAACGTTCTTATTTGTGTATGGAAGTAGGAGTTCCCACTGCTTGAAGACGTCGATAACGCGCTGATCTGTCCACTTTTCGCGACCAGCAAGCAGGTCAACGTGGAACTGGTAACCGTTCAGACGTGCGTTGATGATGTCGAATGTTCCCATTGCTTCCCAGCCGCCCTTATCGCCAGCTGCAAATCCAACAAGACCCTTCTTCTTCATCGCATCGAACATCTTGATCATGTCATCGAATGTTGCGATGTTCTCTGGATCAAGACCGAGTTCCTTCACCATTGACTTGCGGTAGTGAAGACCCCATGGGTACCAAGACTGTGGAACGAAGTACTGCTTTCCATCAAGACCTGTTGAAGCGATCTTGTATGAATTGTCGTACTGACCTTCGAGGTCCTTCCAGACATCTGAGATATCTTCAAGAAGTCCCTGCTCTGCGAAGAACTGCATACGGAAGCCAGCCATCCACTGGAAAGCATCATCAGGAGTTCCCTGAAGGTACTGTGAGAGGTTGTTCTGGAATGCGTTTGATTCTGTTGCGTTGTATGTGACCTTGTTGCCTGACTTCTTCTCGTATGCAGCTACAAGACCCTTGAGCTGCTTTGTTGGAGATTCGTCAACTGTACGCGCGCCGAAAGACATTGGGCCTGATGCCTTTGAACCACATGATGAAAGCACTGTTGCGCCTCCAGCGATTCCGATACCACCCAACGCTGCACCCTTAATGAGGGTACGACGTGATACTCCGTTTTGTTCTACTGACATTTACGTCCTCTAACTTTCTTGGAAGTAAAACCTCTTGAAAGGTTGCGTCGGCGCATTCGTCGACACGCCTAAAATCTAGGCTCACAAGCGTGGATTCTCTAGGGAGTTTGGGTAACGAAATGGTTACTTTTACGCGTAAAAGTGCTTCCCAAGGGGTGAGATTGAACAGTTTTGTGCAGAAATTTGCAGGAAATCCCCCAACGGATTCCTTATTAAGCCTTCTTAAAAAGCTTTGCGAAGAAACCCGGCTCCTTTGGATCATTCTGGTGACCCTGGCAGCGCTGAGCTTTTGGTACACCCTTGAGTGCGATTTCAATATGCTGACCGCATCCAGCCCAGGTTGGCTTTCCACACTTACGACATGTTGTCTTATGGCACATTCTTCTTCTCTTCTCTTTAGTTAGTTGAGGCTGGTGAATTTGAATAGGTGAGGTAACCGCCATCGAGATTTGTGGCATCGAAGCCGAGTTCTTTCAACAACATAGTTGCTGTGTGGCCACGTTGTCCTACCTGGCAATTAACAAGGATTGGCTCTTTCTTAATTTCAGAGACTCGGTCGCGGATTTCATCGACAGGAATATTGATTGCTCCTGGGATGGTGCCCCGGCCGTATTCGCTCGGTGTGCGGACATCAATTAATTGGTAGCCAGCTTCACGAAGTTCTTGAGTCTGATCCCACTGTGCCGTCTTGAGCAAACCGCTCATCATGTTCTCTGCGATATAGCCGAGCATATTGACAGGATCTTTAGCAGAACCAAAAGGTGGCGCATATGCGAGTTCAAGATCGGCAAGTTCGGGCGCCGTTATGCCGCCGCGAATTGCAGTCGCAATAACATCGATGCGTTTATCAACACCTTCAACGCCAACTCCTTGTCCGCCGAGAATCTCGCCAGTCTTTGGGTCGAAGATCAACTTCAGGGCAATCTGCTTTGCATCTGGGTAGTAACCAGCATGGTTATTGGGATGAGTGTGAATGACCATGACTTCGCGACCAGCGGCTGATAGGCGTTTTTCATTCCAACCAGTTGCAGCGATCATCAAGTCGAATACCTTCACGATTGCAGTACCGATTGTTTTGATAGGTCGAGTCGTGCGACCAGCAATGTGGTCTGCAACAACACGACCGTGACGATTAGCGAGGTTTGCTAGCGGAACTAAAGTTGCAGAACCGTCAATGGCATCTGTCTTCTCGGCCGCATCACCGACCGCATAAATATCGTGATTGCTGGTGCGATTGAAATCATCTACTTCGATTCCACCGCGAGTACCGATTGTCAGATCAGCAGCCTTTGCAAGGGCTGTATCTGGACGAACACCGATTGCCATAATTACAAGTTCTGCTTCTAAAACTCTTCCATTTGAAAGTACTACTGAATCAGGTTTTACTTCTGTAGCACTGACTCCAAGGTGCAGAGTGATTCCATGCTTGCGCATTTCTTTGGCAACAAGCGTTGCCATCTCCGGGTCGAGTGGAGCAAGTACTTGAGGAGCTGCTTCTACAACAATTGTTGGTACACCTTTGTGAACAAGGTTCTCTGCGATTTCTACGCCAATGAATCCGCCGCCAATTATAACCGCGCTCTTTGGTTTTTCGTTTACTCGATTCGCAATCTTTTCAACATCTTCAACGGTTCGAAGAGTGAGTGCGCGTTCGATACCTGGAATTGGTGGAACTACAGGAGATGCGCCTGGGCTAAGAATGAGTTTGTCGTATGAAAGTTCATACTCCTCGCTCTTCCGCCAATCTTTAACTTTCACAGTCTTTGCAACTGGATCAATCGAAGTGACTTCGGTTGCAACGCGAACATCGAGATTAAATCGAGCATGAAGAGATGCTGGAGTCTGCAGCAACAGGGCATCTTCCTCTTCAATTACGCCACCGACATAATATGGAAGACCACAGTTCGCATAACTCACGTGGCCGCTCTTCTCTAACACGATGATTTCTGCAGCAGCATCAAGGCGTCGCATTCGAGTTGCGGCAGACATTCCACCTGCGACTCCCCCAACAATTACTACGCGCATTACTGGGTCACCAAGGGAAGGCCAGCGCCTTGCCACACTTGGATTCCTCCATCGAGATTGAAGAGAGATGTGAATCCAACATCTGCCATCTTGCCAACCGCGATTCCAGAGCGGCGTCCGCTGTGACAGTAGACCGCATAAGTCTTCGATTTATCGAGTTTTGCAATATCTGCATCAAAGGTCATTCCTTCGACATCAATATTGATTGCTCCCTCAATGTGTCCGCCATAGAACTCACCTGCAGATCTCACATCGAGAACTATGACTCCGGCTTCCTGGGTCTTCTTTTGGAAATCTGTGGCGCCCATATTTGTCGCTGCCGAACCTCCGCAAGAGGTAAGTGCAAGCGTTGAAGCGAATATCACTGCGATGAGCTTTTTCATTTAATTATTTTCTTTTCTATTAGGCAAGGCTAAGAAATAGCTTCTGTAACTTCTCTTGAACTTCTTTGCTGTTCTTTTTGTCATCGACAATGCATTCGCGAAGACTTGTTGAGATCAGCGTGAACGCAGCGGTATTGACTGCTTTACTTACAGCCGACATCTGCGTCACGATTTCGTCGCAGTTACGACCTTCTTCCAGCATGCGAATTACCGCTGCTAGTTGGCCATGAGCGCGCTTGAGTCGCTTTGCAATCGCCTCGATCTGCTCTTCATCTTGAAGAACGTGGGTAGGGCTCTTAGACATGTATTAGCACTTACAGATTTGATCGTCAGATAGACCGCGTAGGGCATCTTCAACATGCTGGCCACAGCCAGACCAGGTGTACTTCTTGCACTTATCGCAGGTAACTCGTGAACACATATTTAAATTCCTCTCGGTTGCGTGATACCCCAGGGGGTATATAGAAATACTAACACAACTTGAGAAGGGGGTGATTTATATCGCTTGCAGAGACCCAAATAGCCTCTTTGAGCGTGAGTTGTTGCAAGCACCCTGCACCTACATATACCTCTTGAGAACTATTTCTCGAAGGTTGTTACTTTCCCCCAATGACCGATAAGCACCAAGAGCAATTACAGCTGTGGCGTATCTGGGTACAAGCTCGCCATAAAGCTGTTACTGCTCCACAAGGCAACTTAGCTTTGATTCAGACTACATGGCTCAATGAAGGTGAATCCTTTAGCGCAGAAGATCTCCTCGCGACTCAACCTGCAACAGTGGAATTAACAAATCTTGAGAAGAAGAACTTCAAGGGTGAAGTGGAAGCGCGTGGGTATCGCCTCTGGGATGCTGCGTCACCAAGCATTCAGTATTTCTCTCACATTGAAACTTACGACTACAACCCTGATTTTGTTTTCGAAGGAACATATAAGAGCTACGAAGGTAACAAACCAGTAGCTTTTGAATTTATTCGTGACAACGGAGGAACTCGCGATCTCGCAGTTCCAGGAGTCGCAACTGTGACCATAGGTGGGGCTGAATACAACCTCCATGCATTCGATGACGGTGGGCCGCTTCTGCTGGTCTTTGCAGATCCAACAAATGGCAAAGAGACATACGAATCTGGTCGCTTCTTATTCCTTCAGCGCATTGAAGGAAGCGACAAGGTAATCATCGACTTTAACCGTGCATTTGTTCCACCGTGCGGTTTCTCAATTAGTTACAACTGTCCGCTCCCACCACGAGAGAACAGAATCGCAATTGAAATCAAGGCTGGTGAACGTCTACCAATATTTAAGAACAATCACTCCATCTACACCTCCCTCTAAAGAACCGAACAAAGGAAGAACATGAAGAACCTCAAGACAGGACGCCGCGGTGCAATCGTTGCCCTCGGACTTGCTGCAGCTCTCGGCTTCAGCGTAATTACTCCGGCAGCTCAGGCTGCAGAGTCGACAGTTGATATCGGTTCACTCTACGAGCCAGTCAACCTCGATAACACAGCTGGTGGTGGCCAGGGTGTTACAGAAGCGCTTAATGGCAACGTATATGAAGGCCTTTTCAAGCTCACCGATAAAGGCGCAGTTGAAAACCTTCTTGCAACTAAGGTTGTCAAGACGGATGGTGGACTCACATACAAGATCACAATTCGTTCTGGCGTTAAGTTCCACTCAGGCGATGCTGTTACATCAGCTGATGTTAAGTACAGCGTTGAGAAGGTGACTGCTGCTGCATCAAAATCAGCTCGCAAGAGCTCATTGAAGGCAATCTCATCTATCTCAACTCCTGATGCAAAGACAGTTGTATTTACTCTTTCCTCGAAGTCAATCTCATTCGTTTACAACCTTAGCTATGTCTGGATTGTGAATTCAGCTAACAAGGATGCTGCAAACAATGCAGATGGAACTGGCCCTTACAAGCTTGCAACATGGAAGCGCGGTTCAACACTGAGCCTTGTGAAGAACGATTCATACTGGGGTACAGAAGCGAAGACTAAGAACATCGTCTTCCACTATTACACATCTGCAACAGCACTTAACTCTGCACTTCTCACAAAGCAGATTGACATAATCACTTCAGTTCAGAGCCCAGATTCTCTAGAAGCCTTTAAGAAGGCAGGCTTTACAGTTAACAACGGTGCATCAACAACCAAGTTGCTCATGGCATTCAACAATCGAGTAGCGCCTTTTAATAACGTAAAGGTTCGCCAGGCAATTGTCTCTGCAATTGACAATGCGAAGTTACTCAAGTCTGTCTGGGGCGACTACGGCACGCTTACAGGTTCAATGGTTCCACCAAAGGATCCTTGGTACGAGAAGCTGACAGATGTAAACCCTTATGATCCGGCACGTTCAAAGAAGCTCCTCGCTGAAGCTGGTTACGCAAAGGGATTCACATTCCAGCTCGAAACACCAAACTACTCACCACACCCAACTGCTGCAGCGTTCATTAAGTCAGAGCTTGCAAAGGTCGGAATTACCGTAAATATCAATGTCATTACAAACGATACTTGGTACTCAAAGGTCTATAAGGCGCTTGATTTCCAGGCGACTCTTCAGGAGCACGTCAATGACCGCGATGTTGTTTGGTACGGAAATCCAAACTTCTACTGGGGCTACAACAATCCAGAGGTTATTAAGCTCGTTGCAGAATCAGAGGCAACTAATGGAACTGCACTCCAGGCAGCGATTCTCAAGCGTGCAAACCGCATCATCGTGAAGGAAGCAGCTAGCGATTGGATATACCTCTACCCACAGATCGTTGTGGCATCAGCAGGTGTGAGCGGATATCCAGTCAACGGTCTCAACTCACAATTCTTTGCTTACAACATCGTAAAGAACTAAAGTTGGCCATACGTAAAAACTAGTAAATAGGGTGGGGGCTCGATGCAACGTTACATATTGCATCGGGCCCTTACTCTTTTCTTTTCGCTCGCCGTTGCTTCGCTTGCACTCTTCCTCTTACTACGTGCACTGCCCGGTGATCCCACCAACGCCTTGATTTCCGTTGGAATGGATCCAGCACAAGTTGAAGTCATTCAGGCGAGCCTGCACGTCAATGATTCTCTACTCATTCAATATTTCTCTTGGATAAGAGATGCTCTTACCTTTGACTTCGGTGAATCCTTCGTTGGTTACTTTCCTGTCGGCGATGAGATTATCTCCAGACTTAATGTCACGCTTCCTCTTACCTTCATTGCATTCTTCTTTGCAGCATTAGTCGGTTCACTATTTGGATTTGTTGCCGCATATAAGAGAAATACATTTATAGGCACTTTCTTTAGTGGAATTTCTCAGCTAGGTTCTGCGGTTCCAGCTTTCTGGGTAGGCATAATCTTGATTCAATCATTTGCAATCAAGCGGCCACTATTCCCCTCCGGCGGATTTCCCGTAGAAGGCTGGGCCACACCAGGAGAAGCAATTCGCTCCTTTACTTTGCCAGTTCTCACAATCGTCATAGTGATGTCGGCATCCATCTCAAGATATGTCAGAACAATCTCTCTCGAAATCCTCGACAGTGAATACGTTCGTACTGCACGCTCATTGGGTCAACCTCGACTAAAGGCCATCTTGGTTCATGGATCTCGAAATGCACTCAGCACCTTGATGCCTATCTTTGCTATTGAACTTGCGACAACTTTTATCGGGGCTGTAGTTATTGAGAGCGTCTTTGCACTACCGGGATTGGGTTCTCTTCTGATCAAAGGCATCGCCCAGCACGATTATCCGGTAATTCAATCGGTATTAATTCTCACAACAACTGCCGTCTTAATTATTGGCTTTATCGCTGATGTATTGACACATATGGCAGATCCTCGCTTACTGAAGGCCCGTCGATGAAGAAGAGATTTAAGTGGAGCTTTCTCATCGGAGCAACTGTGCTCGCGCTTTTTATAGCGATTGCAGTGCTCTCCTTAATTTGGACTCCTTATTCAATTGATGACAGCTCCGGCGAGCGTTTGGCGCCACCAAGTTCTGCTCATTTATTTGGTACCGATACTCTCGGCCGAGATTTGCTGACAAGGGCAATGATTGGTTGTCGCATTGCGATGCAAGTAGGACTTCTCGCAACTCTTCTTGGTGGTCTTCTAGGAATTTCGCTTGGTATTGCATCTGGTTTTGCTCGAAAATATCTCGATGGCTTGGCCGCTTCGACTCTCGACATAGTGATCGCATTTCCAACACTTCTGATTGCAATGTTGCTTGTCGCTTCTATGGGCGCATCACTTCAATCAGCAATTCTTGCCATCAGCCTCGGAATCGCGGCTTCACTTGCGCGCATCACGCGAACGCTGACAAAGCGAGTAGTCGCTCTGGACTTCATTACAGCTGCTCAAATCTCTGGCGGAAGCACGTTATCTATTGCCTTCAAGCATGTGCTGCCAAATATTTGGCCGGCAATCCTTGCCAACTTGTCACTTCAATTTGGCCTCGCAGGCCTAGCGGAAGCGAGCCTCTCCTACCTTGGTCTTGGCGCTCCTCCCCCACATGCATCCCTTGGAAACCTCCTTCAAGAATCCCAAGAGACGGCATTTATTGCACCCGCCGGTGCAATCGTTCCAGGAATTCTCCTCATCGCTCTTGTCTTGAGTATGAACTTCGTTGCAGATGGAATCCGTGAACGTCTCGATCCTTTGCTTGCGAGGAAATCATGAGCGCCTTAGTTTCCGTTCGAAATCTCACCATTGCATTGAGCGATCGTACGCTTCTCTCTGATCTCACATTTGAAATCGAGCAAGGTCAAATCTTGGGATTAATTGGTGAATCCGGCTCGGGTAAATCTTTGACCGCGCTAGCCATTCTTGGATTACTACCGCAAGAAATGAAGGTCAGTGGAGAAATTATCTTCTCCATTCCTGGCGAGAAGTCGATATCAATCACGACTGCAAGTGAACGAGAATTACAAGCCATTCGCGGCAGATACGCAGCAATCATCTTCCAAGAGCCACAGATAGCACTCAATCCGCTGATGCGTATTGAGAAACAGATATCACGAGCCTCCCGTGATGCGGATATCGATGCACTTCTTAATCAAGTTGCTCTCACTGATACAGCGCGCATCAGAAAGTCTTATCCATTTGAACTATCTGGCGGAGAACGTCAGCGAGTTGCAATTGCTCTTGCACTTTCAAAGAATCCATTTCTCTTGATTGCTGATGAACCCACCACGGCCCTCGACGTCACGATTCAAAGTGAAGTCCTCGAGCTGCTGCGCAACCTCTCCCGTGACCGCTCCATGCTCTTTATTAGCCATGATTTACCTGTTGTTGCGTCAATGAGCAGCGATGTGCGAGTTCTGCATCAAGGTCATCTGGTGGCATCTGGATCAATTTCAGATCTAGCGAAGACAACCGATAATGATTATGTGAAAGACCTCTTCGAGAGTGCATATTATTTAGATGGGACTCTCAACCATGGCTAAGAACGCACTTATCCAGGCCGACAGCCTCTCCTTCTCTTATGGTGATAAACCAACCCTAAAAAATATTAATTTCACTCTAGCGGCGGGCAAGAATCTAGGTGTCTTGGGCGAATCAGGATCAGGTAAATCCACTCTGCTCAAAGTTGCGGTTGGTCTTCTCGCGCCTGATGCTGGAACGCTGAAAATAAATGGTCAAAGCCATCATTCCTTCGGCAGCGATGTGCAGATGATCTTCCAGGATCCACACACATCTATCGACCCCAGACAGAAGATCCGAAGCGTTGTTGCTGAGCCGCTGATTTCATTTAAGTTGGGACCAGAAGACGATCGCAAGAGCTGGATAGAAGCTCGTGTTGTGGAGACCCTCATAGCGGTCGGATTAAGTCCTGATGCACTTGATAAGAGAGCTCGTGAATTCTCGGGTGGTCAGCGCCAGAGAATTGCTATTGCACGAGCCATCATCACTGAACCAAAGATTTTGCTCGCTGATGAACCAGTCAGTGCTCTCGATCTGGCAACAAAGGTTCGAATTATTGAATTACTTTCAGAGCTGGCTGAGAACAAGGAAACATCCATTGTTCTCGTTTCACACGATATGGCGAGCATCGCTGCTATTGCAGATGAGGTTCTCGTTATGAAGTCGGGTGAGATTGTCGAGCAAGGCGCTAAGAGTCTGATACTTCAAGATCCTCAGCACCCATATACACAGGCGCTTCTCACATCAGTTCTGCGAATGCCTAGCCGTGCTTAGAAAATAGCTTCTTCATCCGTTTTACAAAAGTAGTTGTTTGATCAACCGGAGATACAGCAAATACCTTCGCTGAATTTGGTTCATCCGGTGTCAAGACGTCGGTCAATGTAGGTGATGTGTGATCTAAGGAATCTGCAATCACACCGATATTGGCAACAATAGAAAGGCCGCGAATAATCTGTTCTTGGTCGACATCTCCCCCATCTTCAATGAGGTGCTCAGATAATTGCGAACTAGCTTCACGCGCATCATCTGTGGGCGAAGATTTTGATCCCACGATATCTTCAGGATCTTCAATGTGTGCCTGAACCGCATAGCTTGCAGCCGATAGCGCGACAGCCACATCCTTCTTAACCACATCTGCGATTCCACCTTCAAGAATTGAATCAAAGAGCGTTCGGGCTATTGCACGTACCTGCACGACTGTATGTTCAACAGCCAGACCTTCGATGTAGACCTCTTCGGCTGCATCACGAGTACCTGTTCGAATCCAGCGCGCATAACCTTTAGCTTCAACCGATTGCGCCCGAATGGCAGGAATCTCCTCGATGAGCAATCGACCACGTGAAAGCCACTGTGCTGCATCTTTCTGGGTGTATCCCGCTGCAACTCCTTCGGACATCTCAGCAAGAAGTCGCGCTGCTTTGCTGCCCACAAGTGAAATCTGCTCGCGCGCACGATCCAGCGGAGTCTTCGGGTGAGAGAAGTATGAGAAAGCAATAGCAACTGCTGCGCCAACGAGAGTAGATGCAAGGCGATGAATCGCAGTGCTCTCAGATAGTCCGGGTCCAATAACAATCAGAGCGGTAACAGGAACGTTGACAGATGCTACTTCGCCGAGATGAAGTGCACGAGCAACAACAGCGCAGAGAAAGATTGTTGTCCCGATAGAGATAAAGCCAAAATCAAAGATTGAGACGGTTAAGAGTGCGACGCCGGCGCCGATGGCAGTTCCAACAATCTGGCCGAAACCTTCACGGAGTGACTTATGGAGAGAGATACGAATGCTCAGTGTGCAGACAATTGCGGCAACAAGACCGCCATTGATGATGAGTTGATCGCCCAAGAGCCAGGCAAATGCTCCTGCGATTCCTGCTACGACAATCTGGCGGATCCAGTATTTGCGAGAAAGAATTGCTTTCTTGAGCTTTTGAAACATTACTTCTCTTCGAGAATTAATGAGACTGAATTGATGCACCAACGCTCATCGGTTGGGACGTCATATCCCTCGCCTTTAAAGACATGTCCAAGATGAGAATCACACTTACCGCAACGCACCTCAGTGCGGACACGAGGAGCTAAAGAGCGATCTTCCAAAAGTCGGACAGAATCTTCTGCAGTGGGCGCATAGAAAGATGGCCAGCCACATCCGGAATGGAATTTAGTCTCTGATCGGAACAACTCATTGCCACAGGCCTTGCAGCGATAAGAACCAACTTTGTCGGTATCGGTGTATTCGCCGGTAAAGGGGCGTTCAGTTGCGCCTTTACGGAGAACCTCATAGGAGAGCGGATCTAGCTTTGCAGCGAGCTCTTCTTCATTGAGATTGGCTGGGTTCGAGATGTTCTCCATGTCTTAACTTTAGAGCTTTTCATCTATTGGCGCATATCGTCCAGGTCTAGACTCGTTCTATGACATGGAGCGCACAGGGTAGCGATGAAATTAAAGGAATTCTGCTTGAGTCCAAGAATGTGGCAGTAGTCGGTATTTCTAATAAGGAAGATCGAGCCAGCTATCAGGTAGCAAAGTGGCTTCAACAAAATTCTCATTTCAATCTCTTCTTTGTAAATCCAGTCATCGATGAGGTTTTGGGTCAGAAGACTTATCCATCACTTGCTGATATTCGAGAGAAGATCGACATCGTCGATGTCTTCCGCAAGTCAGAAGATTGTCTCCCAGTGCTTGAGCAGGCACTCGCAATTGGCGCAACAACAATCTGGCTTCAGCTTGGTATCACTAATGAAGAAATAGCAGATAAAGGCTCAGCAGCTGGAACGCAAGTCGTCATGGACCGATGCATCAAAGTTGATTACGCAGCGCTGATTAAATAGCCTTCCCCCGTGCCGATTACAACCCATCTCTTTACTAAAGACCGCAATCGGCCTGCGCTCGTTTTAATTCACGGCCTTGGCTCTGCAGGAAATATCTGGAAGACCCTGATTGCTGATTTAACAGCTCATTTCAGCGTTATCGCCGTTGACCTTCCGGGACATGGAGTTGCAGAGATTCATGAGGGCGAAGCTGTCGACCCACAGTCACTTGCTCGTGCAATTGTGGAGTCGGTCAGTTCGGAACATAACTTTTCGGAAATGCACGTTGCAGGTAATTCACTCGGTGGATGGATTGCATTGGAAATGGGCGCAGTTGCACCCGAGAAAGTAAAGAGCGTGACAGCTCTTGCTCCTGCGGGGTTGTGGCATCAAGTGCCCACAAGCAAACTTCCTCCAAGTTTCTTTGATGCACGAATCCTTGCCAAGATTTCACAGCACTTTATGAAGTTGGCTTATAACTTGCCACCGCTAAAAGCGATTGGTTATAAGAAGATCACGCACCTGTGGCGTGAACTCAGTTTTGAATCTTGTCGAGATTCTGTTCTCGCAATGGCAAATTCCAAAGGTTATATGCCGCTATGGCGCGGTCTGCGCGGTCGCAAATTCGAATCCCATGTACCGCCAGAGGTAAAGGTCTCGATTGTCTTTGGCGACTACGACCTGACCTTGCCTGAGGAAGTTGCCCAAGAGAAGAGCGTTGCACCACGGCATTCGCACTGGGTTGTTGTCGATAACTGTGCCCATGTGATCATGTGGAACTACCCGAAGCTGACCGTGGACTTTATAAAGCGAACGGCCCTAGCAATTAGCTAAGGCCGTATCGGCGTGGTGGCGGGTGAAGGATTTGAACCTTCGAAGGCAGAGCCGGGGGATTTACAGTCCCCTCCCATTGGCCGCTCGGGCAACCCGCCATATGAGTTACTAGTGGAAAATCACTTTTCCGCAGCCGTAATGCTGGCGTATGGTAACAAAATCAAGGGCTACAGACCAATTCCCAAAGCTCGCCCCATCTCATAGACTCTCTAAATGAGCGCAAATATCGATTGGGATTCAATTCACACCCTTGCAAAAGAAGCAATGCTGAAGGCATATGCCCCTTATTCAAAGTTTCCAGTAGGCGTTGCAGCCCTCGTTGATGATGGCCGATTGATCAGCGGTGCCAATGTTGAAAATGCTAGTTATGGCATCGGACTCTGTGCTGAGTGTTCACTTGTCAGTGCGCTCACAATGTCAGGAGGAGGACGCCTCGTTGCAATTGTCTGCGTTGATGCAGCAGGAAACTTCCTCGCCCCATGTGGTCGCTGCCGTCAGTTGATATTTGAGCACGGTGGAAATGAAGCTCTCCTCATGACTCCAACAGGTCCTGAGAAGATGAGTGCGATGTTGCCATGGGCCTTTGGACCTGAGAACCTCAATTAAATGACACTTCTTATCTCTGAAGAGCTGATTGCTGCTGCTCCAAAAGTTCTCCTCCACGACCACCTCGATGGTGGGCTCCGTCCCCAGACAATGATTGATCATGCTCTAGCAAGTGGATATACAAAGCTTCCGAGCTATGAGGCAGATCAATTAGCTAAGTGGTTTGTCGAAGCTTGCAGCTCAGGAACCCTTGAGCTCTATCTTGAAACATTTGAACACACCATCTCTGTAATGCAGACCAATGAAGAGATCATTCGCGTTGCTCGTGAGTGTGTCCTCGACCTTGCAGCAGATGGCGTTGTCTATGCCGAAGTTCGTGGAGCGCCGGAACTCTTCACCCGTAAAGGTCTGACTATGGATCAGGTGATTGAGGCAACTGTCGAAGGCTTCAACCAAGGAATGGCAGAGGCTGCACATAACGGCAAGAAGATTCGCGTCGAGCATATTCTCTGCGCTCTTCGACAGAACCATGTCAGTGAAGAGGTCGCTACCAAAGTTGTGAAATATAAAGGCCGTGGAGTCGTCGGCTTTGATATTGCAGGACCTGAGGCAGGCTTCCCGCCTACAGATCACATCAAAGCCTTTAATTACCTCCGCACAAATGGCACCCACTACACAATCCACGCCGGCGAGGCTTTTGGAGTCGAATCCATCGCTCTCGCAGTTCGTGAATGTGGAGCAGAACGTATCGGCCACGGAATCCGTCTCATCGACGATATCGACTTCTCATCTGGCCAGGCAAAGTTGGGTTCATTGGCGCAAGAGATTCTCGACCGCCAAATCTGCCTTGAAATGGCTCCTACTTCAAACCTTCAGACAGGTGGAGCTGCATCGTATGCAACTCACCAAATTGGAGTAATGAAGAAGCTTGGATTTAACGTCACGCTCAATACCGATAACCGTTTGATGAGCGCGACATCGATGATCCGTGAAGCTCGCGAAATCGCTGATGGATATAGCTGGCAGTTACAGGATCTCCATGATGTAGCACGCAATGGAATCTATAGCGCCTTTATTTCACGCGAAGAGCAGGATGAAATTTACAACTCAGAGATTAAGGCAACTTATGATCGACTTTAAAGATCTCCACTTTATTGAAAATCCATACCCTGCTCTAAAAGAGCTCCGCTCTTACGGCAAGCCTGTCTGGCATGAGGAGCTCAATCTCTTCTTGGCAGCTAAACATCGTGATGCCAATGATGTGCTCCGCAATAAATCACTCGGTCGTATCTTTGTACCGAAAGTTCCAGAGGCAGAGTGGTTTGAATTTAACTATCTCCATGCAGATTCCATCCTCGATAGCGAGCCACCGAAGCACACACGCCTTCGCTCTTTAGTAGCAAAAGCATTTAATCGCCAACGTATCGAGTCACTTCGCCCAGATATCGAAAGACTTACCCACCAGCTCCTCGATGATATCGAGGCTAAAGGTGGCGAGTTTGATGTCATTGCAGATTACGCCGAACCACTTCCAGTAAAGGTAATCGCCGCTCTCCTTGGATTTCCAGATAGCGATGAGCATCTCCTTCGCCCATGGTCACAATCCATCGTAAAGATGTATGAGGTCAATCCGACCGAAGCCCATAAAGAAGAGGCGAAGAAAGCAGCTAAAGAGTTTGCAGATTACGTCCATGGCCTCATGCTCGAAAGACTTGAAAAACCTGGCCCAGATCTCATCTCAGAGCTTGCCCAAGTAAGCGAGGCTGGCGAGAAGCTATCGACCCATGAACTCATTGCGACCTGTGTATTACTGCTCAATGCAGGACATGAAGCGAGCGTTAATGGCTTTGGAAATGGAATCGTCGCAGCTTTCCAGCATCCTGATCAATGGAAGCTTCTCCAGAGCCAACCTGATGCAATTGCTGAGACTGCCATTGAAGAGTTTCTTCGCTTCGATGCACCTCTCCACTTCTTCGATCGCACTGCGACAGCTGATACGGAGATCGGTGGAGTTGAGATCAAGGAAGGGCAGAAGATTGTCTCACTCCTAGGCTCTGCCAATCGAGATGAAGAGGTATTTGCCAATAGCGACCAGATGGATCTCACTCGCAATCCAAATCCCCATATTGGCTTTGGAGCAGGTATCCACTTCTGTCTCGGTGGCCCTTTGGCTCGACTTGAAATGTCGATCTCCCTCCCAGAACTCTTTAAGAGATTCCCTACACTTGAGCTCACTAGCCCACCTGTAAGGCGACCTACATTCTCACTCCGAGGATATGAATCAGTAATGGCAAGTACAAAGTAAGAAAATTAAGCACAACTACTAAGAAGAGAAGATGGTGAAGTAATGGCAAAGAAGAACCTCATCCTTGATGTTGATACTGGCATTGACGATGCATTTGCGCTGCTCTTTGCAGCACGCCATCCAGAGATCAACCTTCTCGGAGTCACATGTGTCGATGGCAATACAAACCTCAAGCAGGTCGTCATCAATACAATGAAGGTTCTCGATGCTGCTGGTGCTGGAGATATTCCAGTATCAAAGGGCGCAACTCGCCCACTTATCGATGAGCCACGTTATGCCGAATATATCCATGGCAGCGATGGTCTTGGAGATCTCGGCACACCACTCTCAACTCGTAAGCTCGATCCACGACCAGCAGTTGAGCTCCTCCGCGACCTGATTGAAGGTTCCTCCGAGCCTGTCACTCTCGTTCCTCTTGCACCTCTGACAAATATCGCACTCTTCCTGCGTTCCTACCCAGAGACTGCAGCAAAGCTAGAGCGCATTGTTCTGATGGGTGGTTCAGCCTCTTCAGGAAATGCCACTCCTGCTGCAGAATTTAACGTCTGGCACGATCCTGAAGCAGCTGCAATTGTCTTTAGCAGTGGAGTCCCAATCACTATGTATGGCCTCGATGTATTTATGGAGCCACGCGTCAATGCAGAGCAAGCTGCAGCTCTCATCGCTGAGGGAAATACCTGTTCTACATTTGCTGGTAGCTTGATTGAGCACTTCATTAAGCAAGTTGGCCACGAAGTAACTCTCGGAGATTACGGAGCAGTCGCAACTGCAATTAAGCCAGAGCTCTCTACATTCGAAAGCTTTAAAGTTGTCGTTGATACATCCTTTGGCCCAAGTCGCGGACAGACGCTATGTGATCGCCGTGCTTGGAAAGATGAAGAGCCAGAGTCAACACATGCAAAGGCGCCTGAAGTTCAGGTCGCTATGCAGGTAGATGTACCAGCGATGATCTCACTCTGGTTAGAGACAATCTCAGGTAAGTAAGGCGTACTACTAAACGCCGATTGGATGCCAGACTGTCTTATTCTCCATAAAAGATAAGACCCTCTGAGGTGATTGGCTCTCTTTAAAGCGGAAGATGCGCTTTAAATTATCAGCACCTGCAACGCGGAGATCCTTTTCTTGTGCTGCAGTAAGTCCTGATGCATCGACGCCATCGATATCCATATGAGAGCCGACCCATGGAGCAAGTTCTGCGCTCGATCCTGTAAGGATATTTACAACTCCCCCAGGAACATCGCTTGTGCCAATCACCTCACTGAGAGTGATTGCAGGAAGTGGGAACTTCTCACTAGCAATTGCAATCACAGTATTTCCACCTGCCAGTGCAGGAGCAATCGCCTGCACCAAACCAAGAAGTGATGGCTTTGAAGGGGCAAATGTCGTAACAACGCCTAGGGACTCTGGTGTGGTGAAGTTATAGAAAGAACCTGAGACAGCATTGGTTGATCCGTAGATTGCACCGATCTTGTCGCACCAACCTGAGTACCAGACCCAGAGATCGATAGCCTCTTCTACCTGCTTCTTTGCAGCTGCAGGGGTAAGGCCTTCAAGTGCCACAATCTCATCGATAAATTGGCTTGAACGACCCTCCATCATCTCAGCGATGCGATAGAGAATCTGTCCACGGTTAAATGCTGTGGCAGATGACCAGCCTGCATGTGCGGCGCGCGCTGCAACGACAGCGTCACGGAGATCTTTACGTGATGCAAGCGATGGGTTGGCGATAAATGCACCCTTTGCGCTCTTTACTTCGTAGGTGCGCCCTGACTCACTGCGAGGAAAGGCACCTCCAATAAATAACTTGTAAGTCTTCTTCACATCGATACGTGGTGATGAGTTAGCCATTACTTTGCTCCCTTCAAATATGCAGAGAGTCCGTGGCGACCACCTTCACGACCCCAACCTGACTCCTTGTAGCCACCAAATGGGCTAGCAGGATCAAACTTATTAAATGTATTTGCCCAGATAACTCCAGCTCGCAGATGCTTCGCTGTCCAGAGAATGCGAGAACCTTTATCGGTCCAGATTCCTGCAGAGAGTCCATAAGGAGTGTTATTAGCCTTCTCAATCGCCTCTTGTGGAGTGCGGAAAGAGATGACAGAGAGAACAGGTCCAAAGATCTCTTCACTTGCGATGCGATGTGCCTGAGTTACGCCGGTAAAGATTGTTGGTGGGAACCAGAAACCCTTACTTGGAATTGCGCAATCTGTTGAGAATCTCAGCGCACCCTCTTCATCACCTGAGTTTGCAAGCTCTGTAATCTTATTGAGCTGCTCCTTCGAGTTGATGGCACCGATATCTGTATTTTTATCGAGTGGATCACCGAGACGAATAAGTGCCATACGGCGCTTAAGTTTTTCGAGAAGTTCTTCCTGAATATTCTCTTGAACGAGAAGGCGAGAACCTGCGCAACAGACATGTCCCTGGTTGAAGAAGATTCCATTGACGATACCTTCAACTGTCTCATCGAGAGGTGCATCTTCAAAGACGATATTTGCGCCTTTGCCACCGAGCTCGAGAGTGAGTCCTTTGCCGGTACCTGCAACTGAACGTGCGATTAACTTGCCGACCTCAGTCGAACCTGTAAAGGCAATCTTGCTGATATCAGGGTGGTTAACGATTGCAGCACCTGTTGCGCCATCACCGGTAACGATATTGACCACACCCGCAGGAAGTTCTGCCTGCTCACATGCTTGAGCAAAGAGCATTGCAGAAAGTGGCGTTGTCTCTGCAGGTTTTAATACAACTGTATTTCCTGTAGCAAGTGCTGGAGCAACTTTCCACGCCAACATTAAGAGCGGAAAGTTCCAAGGGATAATCTGTCCAACAACACCATAAGGCTTTGGATTAACTCCAACGCCGGCATGATCGAGCTTATCTGCCCATCCTGCATGATAGAAGAAGTGTGCTGCAGCAAGCGGAACATCGACATCACGAGTCTCGCGGATTGGCTTTCCATTATCCATTGACTCAAGTACTGCAAATTCACGTGAACGCTCTTGCATAATGCGTGCGATGCGATAGAGATACTTACTGCGCTCCGATGGCGCCATCTTCGACCAGATCTTGAGGCCAGCTTGAGCAGCTACAACCGCCTTATCTACATCGCTCTTCTCTGCATATCCAACCTTGGCAAGAACCTCTTCAGTAGCAGGGTTGATTGAGGCGAAGCTCTTACCTGACTTTGGTGCAACAAATTTGCCACCGATATAGAGCTTGTAGAGCGGCTCTAACTTTACGATTGCCTTCGACTCTGGCGCGCTGGAGTATTCAAATGTCATCTTTAATCCAATGTTACGTAGTTAGGGCCTTCGTAATGGCCAGAGGTGAGTTTCTTGCGCTGCATTAAGAGATCATTGAGAAGTGCACTTGCACCGATACGAAATAGCTCTGGATTGAGCCACTCATCTCCCGCTGTCTCTTTTACTAGAACGAGTTGCTTGATTGCATCTTTCGTTGTTCTAATTCCACCGGCAGGTTTTACGCCGATGCGCTCACCTGTCATTTGATAGTAATCACGGACAGCCTCAAGCATCACCAAGACAACTGGAGGTGTTGCTGCAGGTGAGACCTTGCCTGTGCTCGTCTTAATAAAATCTGCCCCAGCTGCCATCGCCAAGAAGGATGCCTTTCGGACATTGTCATAGGTGACGAGCTCGCCAGTCTCAAGGATCACCTTGAGATGGGCCTTTCCTTCGCATAGGGATTTAATGTAAACGATTTCACTAAAGACCTTCTCAAGATCTCCGGAGAGGAATGCTCCACGGTCGATGACCATATCGATCTCAGTTGCTCCATTGGCGATTGCATCTTTTGTATCACGCTCTTTTACTTCGAGAGAGGCGCGACCAGATGGGAATGCAGTTGAAACTGCAGCGACAGGAATATCGTGACCACCACTTGCATCGAGATGTTTACGTGCAATTGAAACCATATCGTTGTAGACACAGATTGCACCAACATGTGGAACTGTTGGATCAGATGGATCTGGACGAATTGCTTTGTTGCAGATCGCTTTAACTTTTCCGTCAGTGTCTGCACCTTCAAGAGTTGTTAGATCGATCATGCTAATTGCCATGTCAATCGCCCAACGCTTACTTGCAGTCTTGATGCTTCGAGTTGCAAGCATCGCAGCTCTTGCATCTGCACCAACTTGATCAACAGGAGAGAGTGTTCGCAAGAATCCTTTAATAGAGGAGAGCGAGCCGTCAGTAAGTGCCATGGCCCAATCTTAACGGCGTAGCCTCTTACTGAGAAGGGGTATTTTCGTTATTCTTACGCGTATGAAGCCAACACCGATAGTTCTTGATTGCGATCCAGGCCATGATGATGCACTTGCGATGATTTTGGCAGCCTACAACCCCAATATTAATCTCTTGGCGATAACCACCGTCTCCGGCAATGGAATTATTGCAAAGGTCACAGAGAATGCACTTCGCATCTGTGCACTTGCAAAGATCAACGTTCCTGTCGCTGAAGGCGCTGGCAATGCACTTCTTGGTTATATCGAAGCTGCCACAGATATCCATGGTGAGACTGCCCTCGACGGTGCTCCACTTCCTGCACCAACATTTGAACTTGAAAAGATTTCAGGTGTCGATCTCATTGCAAAGGTTGTACGCGAACATCCTGAGAAGGTGACACTTGTCGCAACTGGTCCACTGACCAATATCGCGCTCTTTCTCAAGCTCTACCCAGAGCTACGCTCTAACGTTGCAGAAATCGTATTTATGGGCGGTAGCGCCTCTCGCGGAAACCGCACACCATATGCAGAATTTAATATCTGGATGGATCCAGAGGCCGCAGATATCGTCATGAAGTCAGGTATTCCATTGGTGATGTGTGGACTCGATGTCACACACCAAGCACTTGTTACTCCACCAATCTTCTCTGCTCTCGAAGCGATGGGAACAGATCTCTCTAAGACAGTCATTGGTCTACTGAATTTCTTCCGCTCAACCTATAACGATGTCTTTGAGATGCCAGATCCACCTCTCCATGATCCAGTCGCTGTCGCTCTCCTGATCGATCGCTCTGTAGTGAAGTGTCGTCGATCTAACGTTGAGATTGAACTCAACGGAAAGTTCACACGAGGCGCAACAGTGGTCGATATCTACAATCGCGGAGGCAGTACTGCCAACGTTGATGTAGCTCTCGAACTTGATTTCGATAAGTTCTGGGCGATGATGTTGGAAGCTGTAGAGAAAGCTGGAAAGGCTTAATCTACAGCTCGGCCGTTTGCTTTATCTTCGGCGATAATCTCACGTAGAGCATCGACAGAGGTCTGCAATAACTGATCGAGTGGTGGCATTGGATCTTTGGCGTGAATTGCCATGACTCCACCTGCACGTACTCGCAACATTGATGCGATGACGAAGAGAGCAGATGCCTCCATCTCAGAGCAGATTGCACCACCAATCTCCCACGCCTTCCAGCGGTTGATCAGATCATTGGCGACGCCCATGCGCGCTGGTTCATGTTGGCCGTAGAAGGAGTCCTTCGATTGGGTGATTCCCAATCGATACTTTGCACCATTCTTGATAGCAGAGCGTTTAATCGCGGCGACGAGGTCGATATCTGCAACAGCGGGAAATTCAATCGGCATATAGTGCTTTGAGGTGCCCTCATCACGGATAGCTGCAGTAATAATTGCGAGCTCGCCTGAGACGCTATCGGGTTGGATATGGCCTGACGTTCCAACGCGGATAAAGGTATCTGCCCCTACTCGCACCAACTCTTCAAGAGCGATAGCTGCAGATGGGCAGCCAATTCCTGTAGAGGTAACGGAGACCTTTACTCCATCGAGGTAACCGGTATAGGTGTTGTACTCGCGGTTGCTCGCTACATGGACAGGGTTATCAAAGAGAGCGGCGATAGGTTCGCATCGACCAGGATCTCCTGGAAGGAGAACATATTTACCGACATCGCCCTTCTTGAGTTGGATGTGATATTGCTTCTCTTCATTAAGCATTTCTATCTCCCTTAATTAACTCACGAAGTGCCAATACAGCTGTCTCAATCAACGGTTCAAGTGAACCGAGTTCACCTTCTCCATGCATCACCATTACTCCACCGGCGCGCACTTTAAGCATAGAGGCGAGGACAAAGAGAGTCGAGGCCTCCATCTCAGAACAGATTGCGCCACCAATCTCCCACGCCTTCCAACGATCGAGGAGACGTTGAGTGACGCCTGAATGCTCAGGTTCTACCTCTCCATAGAAAGAATCTTTCGATTGAGCGATTCCAACTCGATATGCAAGCCCCTTCGCCACCGCTGCATTGCGAAGGGCGTGGATAACCTCTTGATCTGCAACTGCAGGAAATTCAATCGGCATATAGTGTGAAGAGGTTCCTTCATCTCGAATTGCACCAGAGACAATTGCGAGTTCACCTGACTTTGTTCCGGGTTGAATCGAACCTGAAGTACCCACACGGATAAAGGTCTTTGCTCCTACTCGAACGAGCTCCTCCATTGCAATTGCAGAAGAGGGACAACCGATTCCAGTTGAGGTTACTGAGACCTTCACTCCATCGAGATAGCCTGTATATGTCACATATTCGCGGTTAGTTGCGATGTGGCGAGCGTCATCGAAGTGGCGAGCAATTACTTCCGCTCGTCCTGGGTCTCCAGGAAGGAGGACATACTCGCCTACATCTCCTGGCTCGAGGTGGATATGGTGCTGTTTTGTACTCATAGAGCGCTCACCCTTTCGATAAAGAAATCCATAAATCCCTCAACATCGACCTCCATCGCCACTTGAGCATTGGGTGGATTACCAAGTGCTACAAAGTGATCTGCAGATAGCTTTGCAGTGGTGTGATCTCCATGGAGTTCAATATCGAGGTAGTAATCACGCATCGTCACGAGCTCAGGCTTGACCAAGATTGCTGCTGCGAGTGGATCATTTATCGCACAACCTTCTATTCCTTGGTACTCCATATGGAACTCCATATAGAAGGCGGTAGCACGATCGATAAAGGTGCGAATATCTTCGCGCGCTCCAGCTAATCGCTTGATATGTTCTTTTGTAAAGAGGCATTTATATGTGACATCGAGAGGAACGATTGTTAAATCAATTCCAGATTTAAGGAGGATATCAAATGCCTCTGGATCACAGAAGACGTTGTACTCAGATGACGGAGTTGCATTACCTGGGTAGTGAATTGTTCCGGCCATCGATACAACGTTTTTGATCTTCTTGCGCAGAGATGGCTCTTTCAAGAGCGCCAATGCAAGATTGGTAACAGGGCCGATACATAAGATCGTAATCTCACCGGGATTTGCATTAACGATATCGATAATGAGATTGGCAGCATTGCTCTCAACTACACGGGTAGTTGGTGCGGGAAGAACGGCATGTCCAAGTCCGGTATCTCCATGGGTCTCCTCGGCTACAGAGAGAGTTTTCACTAGAGGCTCATGTGCTCCCTCTGCTACTGGAATATCGTGCATTCCAAGGAGTTCGACCAACTTCAACGCATTGGTTGTGCACTTTTGAACAGTGGTATTTCCATGGGTTGTAGTAATCGCTTGGAGAGAGACCTCAGGCATCGCCTTTAATAATATGAAGGCGAGAGCATCATCAATTCCTGGATCTGTATCGAGAATTACCTTCATCGCACCACCTCCGGCTCTTCGATTTTGTGAAAACCCCACCCTGCCAGTGAGATAAGTGCAGCAAGTGCTGTAGCTGCCGTCATAAAGTAGAAGCCTTTCCAGCCATCGAATTTATCAACGATGACACCACTGAGCGTGCTGCCAAGGGTAATACCGATAGATAGAGCTGCACCGAGAAAGGCAAAAGATTCATTGAGGCGACTCAACGGCACAAGTTCTTTCATAAAGGCATTTGCAGAGATGAGTGCAGGTCCAATTGCAATTCCCGAGACGATAATCCAGAAGACGATTGTCTCTAAATCTTGGAAGAAGAGAATTCCCGAGGTGCAGAGCGTCATAATGACGAGCGATCCTGTGTAACGAATTGAACTCGAGATTTTCCAATGGATAAATCCATATATCAAACCCGAGACGGCGCTTCCGATGGGATAGAGCCCCACCCAGAGTCCTCCCTCTGCCTCTCGCCCGCCTTCAGTTGCTACGGCGATAATCACAACAAAGTTAGATCCAAAGAGGAGGCCCAGTGCAATCAGAGAGAGGAGAAGAGTCTTTACATAAGGGATAGCGAGAATTCCGCGAGTGTGATCTTCATGCACTCGCGCAAATCCACCATGATCGATACTTGTAAAGGCGATACCAGCGCCAGCGATAGAGAGGAAAACTATCGAAGCAACTAGTGGAGAGCTCGATCCGTAGAGCGAGAAGAGGAAGCCTGCAAGGGCGGGACCAATGACAAATGCGCTCTCATCAAAGACAGATTCAAGAGATAGAGCAGAATCTAACTCCTTCTGTTCTGAGATAGCTCTGCTCCACCGTGTTCGAGTAATCGTTCCGAAGTTAGGAAAGGTCGCCCCTGCAAGAGCTGCAAAGAAAAGCAGTCCCACAGTCTGATGGTTGATAAAGAAGAGAACTCCTACCGTTGCGATGATATTAATCGCCGTAACGGGAAGGATGACCGCCTTTGTTCCATATTGATCTGCAAGCTTTCCGACTCTGGGGCTAAATGCAGCCCCAGAGAGGGTATAGAAAGCTGAAGTCAGCCCTGCCAGAGTGAAGGATCCCCTCACATCAGAGACAAGAAAGACAAGTGCCACAGTATTCATCGCTAAAGGAATTCGGCCAATCATTCCGAATCCAATTGTTGATAAAGCATGAGGTTTCCGCAAAATTGCTACGTAAGACCCAGCCAAGAGTTCCTCAGTTTCTCTCTTTTTCTACGATTTAAAAATAGACTAGAAAATTAGGAGTCTATTTCTTGCTGCCACTTGAGCAGAATTTCAAATGCTTTATCAAAGCTATCGACTACATGTCCTGCATCTTCAACACAGCCACGGACAAAGAGATTGATTCCCTTTCCATCGATCATATTGCGATCGCGGATTACTCGTGTATCTGTCACGAGACCAATCATTCCTTTCTTCGTCTTATCGTGGCGCATCTCAGACCAGAAGATGCCAATCTCATTTGCAGTTCCGTCGTCGACCATTGGCCCATCAAGGAGTGCGAGAACAACATTTGCACCCAAGACTTCACGAGCGTCGGTCTCGAAGATGAACTTAGGAGTGACTGGATCTGGAAGTGGAATCTCGTGGGGAACGAAGACCTCCATTCCTGCATCTCTCATTCGCTTTGCGCATTGATTAATATATGAGCGCTCGTATGGAGTAAAGAGCGGACCTGCGAAATAGATCTTCATCTTTAGTACATCACAGTCTTTGTAAGATGATGTGGCCAGTGAGTTGCGTGGTAGGTCTTCCAGAATCGGAAATCAACCTGTGGCTGAAGGAGTGGATCTATTCCTGGGCGACGCTTATTGATCTCCTCTGTGAGGCGAGCAATCGCATAGATAGAGCTAGCACGGAGTTCGATCTCTGCTTGGCTATCACGGGTTACTTCAACGAGTGAGTTGATCTGCTCTTCTAGTGAAGGTGCATACTCGAATATTTTGGTAACGCGCATGCCGACTGGGACGATGTAATCTGCAAATGCAGTCAAAGTCGCAGCATCTTCGAGAGCCCATGCTTTACGAGGTGAGAGCGCAAGGTGCATTCCCCATATTCCAAGCTGAGCCAGCTTAAATATCTGTACCTCAGAGCCGTTGTAGAGGCTGACATCGTTAAAGCGTGGGAATTCACTGGTCAGACGCTCAAGGAGGCCATCGCCATTGGCATAGAGGCGAGGAGCACATGAGCGAACGAAGGTGGAGTAGCGACCCTTGTACTTTTCTACAAGAACTCGTCCGACCTCATTGAAGATTACGACGCGCTCATCGAGCATCGGCATCTCAATTGTTCCGGCAAAGACAGATTCAAGATCTTTCCGTGTGAGATTTGCGAGGTATTCACCTGTAAAGAATGGAATACCAGCGCTATGTGCGCGGTGGAGACAGGCGAGCATCGCCTCTGAATCACACCAACGCTTGCCGAGGTAATCAGTCTCAAACTTGATTCCTGTATCGAAGTTGGTAAATGCGAAGTTCATCGTATTTACCACCAATGTAAAGTCCATCAAGAAGTCAGGGTCGTTACCGAAGTCGAAGAGCATTGAGCCATCTGGCTTTGGAAACTCTTCATATGCCATCCAATTGGCGACATCGATAATTCGTTCTTCATTTATCTTCACCAGAGTTGATTGCTCAACTACAGGCTTCACACTCGTTAATACTGGAGAGCTCCAATTAACGCTCATCTACTTCGTCCTTTTCTATTCTGAGCCGCGTCGGTAAGGCACGCCAGCGGCTGCTGGAGGTGTGAGACGTTGGGCTAAGAAAGTAAGCACAATCAGAGTTGCGAAGTTTGGAAATACAGTGACAAACTCCTGAGGAATGACATCAACTTTCTGATTGATCCAGAGAGCGACAGCTGCTACAGCAATTGAGAAGCCAGCTGGCTTCCACTTCTTTGCAATTGCAAAGTAGAGGGCTAGTAGGGCTGCAACTATTCCGGCAACGATTATGAGTGACATTACGGATTCATTTTGGCGAACACGTAAAGCATCGGTAAACCCGAAGAGGAGTGAGCCGGCGAAGACTCCCCCTGGCTTCCAGTTACCGAAGATGACTGTTGCAAGGCCGATAAAGCCTCGCCCTGCTGTCTGACCCTCGCGATAGACCGATGAAGCAACGAGGGCGAGGTATGCGCCGCCGAGTGAGGCGAGCATTCCTGAGATAGAGATCGCGATATAGCGAATGCGATAGACATTGATTCCGAGAGATTCTGCCGCCATTGGGTTCTCGCCAGAGAAACGCATACGGAGACCGAACTTACTTCTCCAGAGAATCCATGATGTGAGAGGTACAAAGAGGAGGAATACAACGGTGACGAGAGAGATCTCCTTTGTCACACCGTTGAGAATTCCTGCGAGGTTGGAGATAAAGAAGATCTCCTTCGCATCGATACTCTCAAGAAGTGGTGCAATGCCAGGAACTGTAAAGGTTGGGAATGAATCGACAAGTGGTGAGACTGTGCGGTCTCCACCGACAGGTGGGAAGTAGATACCTGAGAGGTAACGCGCACCACCTGCGGCGATGAGGTTGATTGCAAGTCCTGAGACTGCCTGATCGATTCCAACTTTAACTGTCAGGATTGCATGGAAGAGACCTGAGAGAAGTCCAAAGATTGCTGCCGCGATAAAACCAATAAGTGGTCCATGGAGATATCCGAACCATGCGCCGGTCCATGTGCCGACAATCATCATTCCTTCAAGACCAATATTGATAACGCCAGCACGCTCTGCCCAGAGACCGCCGAGGCCAGCCATGAGGAGTGGGATAGCAAATCGAAGTGTCGCACCAGAGGTTCCTGGAGATGAGATATCTGTAGAGCCAGTCAATCTCTCTACGAGAGAGAGGATGAGGAGGAATCCACCGATAAGGGCGGCGATACGTGCAGGTGAAGAGACCAGGAACTTTGCCTTGCTCTTCAGTGATGAGAATGCACTAGTTGAAGTACTCATTACTTAACCTCCGCTTCAATGACGGGTTCTGCGGCGACCTTGCCGACTGCGCGCTGTTGTTGCTTGAGATTAATTCGTGCAACTACTTCATATGCAATCACAATCGATAGAACGATTGTTCCCTGCATAACAATGACAATCTCAGGTGGAATTCCTTCAAACTCGAGGACTTGGCCTGCGCGCTCAAGGAATGACCAGAGGAATGCTGCAAAGAAGATTCCCACTGGATGATTTCGTCCCAAGATTGCAAGGGAGAGACCGGTAAATGCAAAGCCTGATGGGAAGGCCATGCTGTAGCTATGGGTGTCAGAGAGAAGGGTTCCAATTCCAACGAGACCTGCAATAGCACCTGAGAGAACAGTGGTTACAAAGATCATTCCCGGTGCATTGACGCCGCTAGAACGCGCTGCGCGGAAAGAGAGACCAGTTGCTCGCAAGTTAAAGCCGAATACAGTCTTATTGAGCATAATCCAATAAGCGATACCGACGAAGATTGCAAGGAAGAGAACTGAGTACACCTCACCATCGAAGATCTTAATTGTTGGCATCTGACCACTCGCTGGGATTGGCTTTGTCTGAACGTTCTGTGAACCTTCAGGAAGTGAGCCAAGGAGCTTAGGGCTGAGCAAGAAGGCGATAATCGCCGCTGCGATGAAGTTGAGCATGATGTTACTGATAACTTCAGAGACGCCGCGACGGACCTTGAGATATCCAGCGATAGCAGCCCAGAGACCGCCTGCAATCATCGCAACGATAATGATGACCGCTACATGGAGGATTGGTGGGAGATCAATCGCTGCACCGACAACTGCGCCGAAGAAGGCGCCCATGCGATATTGGCCATCGATACCAATGTTAAAGAGCAACATCTTAAATCCGATAGCAGCTGCAACACCGGCGAGATAGTACGAGACGGTGAGGTTGAGCTCGGAGACGAGGTTACGTGGATCAAATCCATAGGAGACCATCAACTTAAAGAGGGCAAATGGATCTGCACCACGTAGCGAGAGGATGATGTACATCAAGACCATAGAGGTGAAGATTGCTGCGATAGGCGCGATTGCACCCCAGAAGATTCTATTTTTTCTCATTACTTCGTCGCTCCTGTCATAGCTAATCCCAGATCTTCAGGTGTGGTCTTTGCCGGATCTAGGACAGAGACAATGCTTCCGCTATAGATAACTGCAATGCGATCAGAGAGCGAGAAGAGCTCTTCAAGATCTGCAGAGATAAGGAGAATTCCAGCGCCACGTGAACGTGCCTGCATAAGGTGATCCCAGATAATTGCCTGTGCACCAACATCGACTCCACGAGTTGGTTGAGCAGCGATAATCAACTTTGGATCTCCACTGAGTTCGCGTCCCACAATAAATTTCTGCTGGTTTCCACCAGAGAGAGCGCTTGAGAGCACATTGACTCCTGGTGTGCGGACATCAAACTCTTCAACGATTCGCTTGGAATCTTCCGCTGCTGCATGCTTATCGATCCAGATTCCCTTTGCCATTGGAGTAGCAAATTGATGTCCAAGGATTCTGTTCTCCCAGAGCGGTGCAGCCATGAGAAGGCCATCACGTTGGCGATCTTGAGGGATATAACCAACCCCTGCATCTCTAATATCGCGCGTTAGAGTGGTGAGGGCATCGAGTCCAAGTACTTCGACAGAACCTGAATTAGCCTTTAAGAGACCCATCACTAGCTCGATGAGCTCGCTCTGGCCATTTCCTTCGACGCCTGCAAGGCCGAGAATCTCTCCACCGTGGAGGTCGAGATTGAGTGAGTGGAGAATCTCGCGACCATCTGCACGTGAATATGAAACATCTTTCATAGAGAGGATGCTCTCGGGGCTAACTACAAGTGCGCCAGCGATTGGCTTTGGAAGCTCTCCCCCGACCATCAACTCAGCGAGTGCCTTCTTACTTGTGCCAGCTGGTGTCAAAGTTGCCACCGTTGTTCCTTGGCGCATCACTGTGATGTCATCAGAGATAGAGAGAACTTCATCGAGTTTATGTGAGATGAAGAGAACTGTGAGGCCCTTCTTTACGAGTTCACGTAAGTTTGCAAAGAGCTCTGTAACTTCTTGTGGAACAAGGACAGCTGTAGGTTCGTCGAGGATAAGAATCTTCGCTCCGCGGAAGAGGACCTTCGCGATCTCTACACGTTGTCTCTCACCGACACCGAGATTTGCAAGTTGCTCATCTGGGTCGATATCGAGTTGATATGTTTTAGCAATCTCTAAAAGTTTCTTTCGAGCTTCATCGTATTTGATAACAAAACCAAAGCGTGATGGCTCGCTGCCGAGAATGACATTCTCGAGAACTGTTGCATTGTCTGCAAGCTTGAAGTGTTGGTGAACCATTCCAATGCCGAGAGCAATTGCATCTTGCGGGGACTTGAGAGTGACCGCCTCACCAAAGACTTTAATCTCACCAGCATCTGGACGGATCAAGCCATAGAGGGTCTTCATCAGAGTCGACTTACCTGCACCGTTTTCACCGATAATCGCATGAATTGTGCCTTCACGAACGAGAAGCGAGACATCGCGGTTTGCAACAACTCCGGGGTACTTCTTCTCAATTCCTGAAACTTCAAGAATATTCTTCACCAAAATCTTCTCTCTATTATTGGTACAAGGTGCGCCGCTTTTTTACGAGCGGCGCACCTTGCGCCTACTTACGTGGGTTATGCCTTAGTTGGATCTGTTGGAACAACGATTGTGCCTGCTGCGATCTTCTTCGTATACGCATCAATCTTGGCAACGATGTCCTTAACGTATCCACCTGTTGTTGTGTAGCCAACGCCACCCTGCTTTGCGCCCCATGTCTTAACGCCAGCAGTCTTCTTACCTGCAAGTGCGTCCTTAACAAAGGCACGTGTTCCTAGATCAACGCGCTTAAGCATTGATGTAAGGATTGTCTTCTTGTAAGCAGCGTGTGCTGGGTAAGTTGCTTCATCAGCATCTACGCCGATTGACCACTTGCCAAGCTCAGATGCAGCCTTGTGCATACCAGAACCGGTTCCGCCAGCTGCTGCGTAAACAAGATCTGCGCCGTTCTCGTACATACCCTTAGCAGCTTCGTAGCCCTTTGCAGGATCGTTAAATCCTGAGAAGTCTGGGAAGTTAGAGATGTATGTTGACTTAACTGAGATTGTCTTATCTACAGCGTGAACACCAGCGATGTAGCCAGCTTCGAACTTAGCGATAAGAGGTGTATTTACACCACCGATAAATCCAACGCTCTTTGTCTTTGACTTGAGTGCTGCTGCAACTCCAACAAGGAATGAACCTTCTTCTTCCTTGAAGACAATGCTCTGGACGTTTGGTGCAACTACTGATGAATCATCGACGATTCCCCACTGAATCTTTGGAAATTCCTTAGCGACCTTTCCAAGTGCAGCTGCATATGTGAATCCAACTACGACGATTGGGTTTGCTCCACGCTTTGCCATAAGGCGAAGACGCTCAGCGCGCTGATCATCAGTTGCTGTTGGGTTGTCCTGTGACTCGATGAGCTTGATTGACTTGTTAGCTGCGAGGATTGGCTTAACACCAATGTATGCAAGCTGGTTGAAGCCAGGAACATCGCGGCCGCCGAGGCTGTAGGCGATACCAATTGTCTTGGTAGCTGCCTGAGCAGGGGCTGCAGCGATAAAACCTGAAAGCGCGATAGCAGCTGTAACAGCTGATGCACCGAGCTTACGGAGAGTTGATTTCTGCATTCGGTATTTCTCCTTTTTCGTTATTTGAGTGATCACTCGTTTACTCAATGGTCCTTCTTGTTGGAGCGGATCTTTTGCGACCCACGCGGAGGCGCACACGACCCTCTCTCAACAAGCTGTACATCGACCATTGAATGCTCTGGTTCTGCTGCACCGTTATCTTCGAGGTGCTTGATCATCTGGTTCATCGCAATTGCGCCTTGGAGGCGGGCATCGCGTGCAATGACCGAGATCGGTGGGTTGATGAGCTCTGCACATTCGAGATCATCAAAGCCGATAATGGAGATATCGTCTGGAACCTTTACTCCGTGATCGCGAAGAGCGCGAAGGGCGCCGATCGTCATTAAATTATTAGCGGTGAAGACGGCGGTAGGTGGAGTTGTGAGCTGAAGGAGGGATGTCATTGATTGGTATCCCCCAGCCTCACTGAAATCTGATTCGATAAAGAAGCCCTCTTCGATAGGAAGCTTTGCTGCCTTCATACTTTGGCGGAATCCATCGGCGCGCTTCTTACCTGGGGTAGAGCGCAGTGGGCCACAAATCATCGCAATCCGAGAATGGCCATGACCAATCAAAGATTGCGTTGCAAGCTTTGCACCCTTCACATTGTCGCTAAGGACTGTGCTGAAATGTTCTTCATCCTCTGTTACGCGATCGACGAAGACGATTGGTAGGCCAAATTTACTAAAGAAGGATGGACCTTCTTGATCCTCAGTTGCAGGAGCGAGGATGATTCCATCAACTCGTCCGAAGAGTTGGCTAAGTGCTTTCTCTTCTCTCTCGCGCACACCTGCTGTATTGACGAGAAGAATCATGCGATCTGCGCCAACAGCTGACTCTGCACCTTCTACTACCGCTGCAAAGAATGGATTGGTGATATCGGGTACAACGATTGCCACAATGCCAGTGCGCCCTGACTTGAGATTGCGCGCTGCTGCACTTGGTCGATAATTAAGTTCGAGAATTGCATCGCGAATCTGATCTTCATTGCGAACAGTAAATCCGCTGAGATAGCGAGAGATAGTTGCGACTGATACTCCGACGCGCTTTGCAACATCTGTGATTGTTACAGTGGACAACGCCGGCCTCCTTGTCGGTCTTGAAAAATCGTTACTGATAACGATTGCAGATAACCTATATCCTGGAGTAGATTCCGTCTAGAGCGATTGGCTTTTATTTATTTCGTGGCGCGAGGAGCAAATCATGTCGAAAGATCCACATGTAGTTGTTGTTGGAAGCACGATGATCGACATGGTTGCATATACAAATAAAGTTCCCGCAGCTGGCGAGACAGTTATTGGAGAGAAATTTGCACTCGGCTTTGGAGGCAAGGGAGCAAACCAAGCAGTGATGGCGCGACGCCTTGGAGCTAGCGTCTCGATGGTCAACACCCTTGGTGACGATGTATTCGGTGACACTACTCTTACTAATTTCCAAGAGCAAGGCATCGACACAACTTTTGTCTCTCGAACAACCGGTGCCAGTGGAGTTGCACCGATCTGGGTTGAACCAGATGGAACTAATCGCATTATCTGCGTTCCAGGAGCCAATAATGCGATGACTCCAGCGCAAGCTAAATCTGCACTTGAGAGTTTAAAGAATTATCAAATCGTTATCGGACAGTTAGAGATTCCTCAAGAAGTTACCACCCAAGGATTTATCACCGCCCGTGTAAATGGTGCAACAACAATTCTCAACCCGGCACCTTTTGCAGAGATCTCACCTGCCCTCATTGCAGCAAGTGATTGGGTCATTCCCAATGAGACAGAGTTTGCAGGGATGCATCCAAAGGGACTTGAGCCAACGAGCGATGAGATCATCCTCGAACTTGCATCGACTTTAAAGACCCGCTTTGCAGTCACCCTCGGTGAGAAAGGTGCAGCCCTTACTACTCTCGATGGCCGTGTTATTCGCGTCAGTGCACCAGTTGTGAAGGCGATCGATACCACAGGGGCGGGAGATGCCTTTGTGGGCGCCTTCTCTGTGGGACTTGCTCTCGGCTACTCCGAAGAGGTTGCCGCGGCGCTGGGATGTGCATGTGCCTCTGCCAGCGTCACTAGACTAGGCACTCAATCGTCCTACCCCACCCCTGCTGAGGCAGAGTCAATTCTCGCAACAATCACGGCAGGCAGATAAGAAAGTAGAGGGTCTCTCTCATGGCAGATTCCAGTTTTGACGTTGTCTCCAAGATCGATCGTATGGAGCTCGATAACGCTATCAACCAGGCAATCCGTGAGATCGATACTCGCTTCGACTTTAAAAATACCGGCACCACTGTCGAACTCTCTGGCGAGACAATCAAGATTGAAGCTGGAACAGAGGAGCGCGCAAAGGCCGCCCTTGAGGTTGTAAAAGAGAAGATGATTAAGCGCGGAGTCTCTCTCAAGCACCTTGAATCAGGAGAGCCACAGCTCTCAGGAAAGATTTATAAGATTGGTTGCACACTCAAAGAGGGAATCTCTACTGAGAACGCAAAGAAGATTGCGAAGTTCCTTCGCGATGAAGGGCCAAAGTCAATCAAGACCCAGATTCAAGGTGATGAACTCCGTGTGACATCAAAGAGCCGTGATGATTTACAGGATGCTATCCAGATGATCAAAGAAGGTCCATTTGATTTTGCAGTTCAATTTACAAATTACCGTTAAGAATGGCTGATCGCAGCGAGAAATCGCTTGGGCTTATCTTTGGTTTAAGTGCTTACGTTCTCTGGGGGCTCTTTCCGCTCTACTGGCCACTGCTCAA
>CALJUA010000049.1 GCA_937975715.1 uncultured Candidatus Planktophila sp. | reverse complement strand
AGTTGATCCCTCAAGTGATATCGAGACTATCAATACCGAACTCGCGCTCGCTGATCTTCAGACCATCGAAAAGGCGATTCCACGCCTTGAGAAAGAGGCACGTACCGATAAGTCGAAGTCGGCTGTTCTTGAAGCGGTAAAGGCAGCTGAGGCTCACCTTCAATCAGGCAAGCCGCTTTCAACATCTACTATTGATCGCACCCTTCTCCATGAACTTCATCTGCTTACAGCAAAGCCATTTCTCTATGTCTTCAACGTAGATGCAGCTGAATTAGGTGATAAAGATTTGCGCGCAAAGCTATCTGCGCTCGTAGCGCCTGCAGAGGCGATCTTCTTGGATGCAAAGACAGAGGCAGAGCTTGCAGAACTTCCTGATGAAGATGCGCTCGAACTTCTTGAGGCTGTGGGATTAACCGAGCCAGGACTTGCAACACTTGCTCGCGTTGGCTTTGACACACTTGGCCTTCAAACTTATTTAACTGCAGGTCCAAAAGAGGCTCGAGCTTGGACAATTCATAAGGGCGACACAGCGCCAATGGCAGCCGGTGTTATCCATACAGATTTCCAAAAGGGCTTTATCAAGGCTGAAATCGTCTCTTTCGATGATTTGATGGCAGCCGGATCAATGGCAGAGGCAAAGTCACAAGGCAAAGTCCGTATGGAAGGCAAGGATTACGTCATGCACGATGGTGACGTTGTCGAATTCCGTTTCAACGTCTGATTTTCTTATGGCTGAAGTACTGAAATCTGGCAGCAGAAATCATGAAGTTTGGGGAGCAAATTATTGGATTTCGATTCAAGATTATCGCCCTTCAGATGCGTCTGAGATAAAACCCTTTTTCACAGAACTTGCTCGAAACCAGTATGCAGCAGGTGTTAGAAGTTTTTATGTGGAAGTAAGTGCGGCTGCAGCAGATCAAATCCAACAATGGTTTGAGTTGGGATTTGGGCTACAACATGTCTCAGCAACCCTAAAGAAATTCTCCCCAACGAAAACACCACCCGGCATCTTGATTCGCAAACCAACGGTCGATGACATCGAAGCGATGGCGCATCTCGAGCAGTCACTTACTCTCTTTCAAAATGAAAGTCCCGTGTTCTCCCAATTAAAAGCTGACGATATCGAAGAGCTCAAGCAAGAATGGCGAGCAGAGATAGATAAGTACTTCCTTTCGCTATTCGTAGCCGAGATAGATGGTGAAGTGATTGCACTCTCATATGGTTGCTCGACTGAGGTTTCTCAATTGCACTCGGGCATCATGCGCCCCGAAAATTCGGCAACCTTTGCCTTCTGCGCTGTAAGAAAAGATCTGCGCGGACGTGGGATAGGTAAGGCGATTGCTTCAGTTGTAATCGAAGATTTGTATAAGAGAGGGTTTTCAGAGATTGTCACCGATTGGCGAGCGACCAATCAAACTTCTTCGAATACTTGGCCAAAATTAGGCTTCAATCCCACTCTTTACCGTCTCCATCGTGCCGTTCAGTAACTTTTTCGACTGATAGACTGCGCACCTGCACTTTACGATTAAGTGCCCTTATTGATGGAGTTTCATCTCAAATGGCAAAGACCCAAGCACACCTTAAAGACCTGCCTGTAAAGACCCGCGACAGCATCCGTAACGTCGCGATCATTGCTC
>CALJUA010000048.1 GCA_937975715.1 uncultured Candidatus Planktophila sp. | reverse complement strand
GATCTACACAGGCGAAGACACTCTTTCCCTACACGACGCTCTTCCGATCTGGTTAGTCCAATCTTCAATTGTCCGGTAAGATCACGTCCGATCTTGGAGTCTGTCGCGTCCCATCCTTTGAGGTTCTTCAGCGTCGCACGATCCGCGTCTCGACGTGTCATCTCGCGTAGCATACGCTCAATCCAACGTTCCTTGTCATTACGTGCCTCGAAACGTTTGACCTGTGCGCGAATCTGATAGGTTCGTGGATCAGTAACAAGTACACCGTGACCGACAACACCAGCAGTCTCATTGAACAAGTGTGTCGGGGTTCCCTTCACACTTGCAGCATCCGTAGTCTTGCTGATGATCGCTTCGCGTGCATCAAGCAACTCCATCTTACGTGTATCCAATGCATGGTTCGCAATGAATCGATAGATAAATTGAGGATGACGCTGAGAAAAGCGACGAATACGAGCATATGCCTGTCGATTCGCAGCAGGAGTATACGCAAAGTCAATAAAGAAAGAGTTATAAGCTCGGTCGAGGTTCAGAGCAACACCCGCTGCCTTGATACTAAGACCAAGCTTATCGAGCTTTCCGGATTGGAAGTCATTAACAATACGAGAACGATTCTTCTCGGATACACTACCAGTGATGATATCCCAATCCTTGCGCTTACCAAGCATATCCAACGGTGGACGATGCATGGAGAATACAAGAATTGGAACCTTAGCAGATTCATAATCTTCAATAAACTCTAGAACAAATGGAGTCTTTGCAATTGCAAGCATCTTATTTGCAATTGCCATTTCCTTGAATGGTACTCCACCATCACGGGTATCAATGCAATGATTAATTGCTTCATCGAGACTGATACCCATCTGTTTCAATTCATCTAGAGCTTTATCACACTGTGCTCGTGTGATATCATCAATCTCTACATAAACATCCTTAACCGTCATCGGAGGAACCTCGGGCATAACATCTTCAAGCTTACGCTTGAGAGACACACGCCTCATTCCCTCGATTGCTTCACGATTCGGAGGATCATTCGGGCCGGGAACGCGCCATTCAATAGAACGACCGTAACCGCGCTTTACTTCTCCAGTATCCTTATCCTTCTTCGTACCATAACCGGTTTGCGTACCACCGTACACACGAAGAAAGTTAGACCATGACTTATAAGCTTGCTTCTCTAGTCCATACAGTGTCAGAAGATTCCAAAGCTGCATAGGATTTGAATCTAGCTCTGTACCAGTAGCACCCCATGTTGTTGCATCTACATGCTTTGCAGCATTCATGATACCACGAAACGCTCTGGTACGCTTCGTGCTGAGATTCATTAGATTCTGAAGCTCATCAACAATAATAACAAGATTAGCAGGTGGAGCTACTTCGTATGGAACAGTAACTAGTTCCTTAGTTTTGATATCATAGCAGCGATGTGCTACCGTGCGAATTGCCCGATTTGGCTTGATTCCCCAAGCAGGATAACCCTTGATCTGCTCTGCTTCCGGAAGAATATGAAAATTAGTAATGACCGCTTCACCAGCCTTGGGCCAGCGAAATGAGAAAGTACCATTCAGAACAGTAGTCTTGAATTCTGGTCTGAATTTCTTGAATTCACTTTCCCAAACATTACGTTTCGCAATAGCAGGACAGATTACAAGTACAGGTGCCTTATCAGGAATTGCACAGAGAGTCTGTGGAGTCTTACCAACTCCCATCTCATCAAGTAGAAGCCAACTCTTCTGTGTATATAGAATACGAACCGCATCTTCCTGATACTTACGAAGTTGCAATCCGTTCTTCTTCAGACGTGATTGAATCTCTTCGATCCAATCATTAACTTTGTTCGTAGAAGATACTGGATTCTTATTCGCAATAATCTTGAACAATTGCGGAGATACATTAGGTTGAAAACCGTATCTTCGTAGCGAATCAATTACGTCATGCACACCTTCAATGGAAACAGTATAACCAATCCGTTGATCTTGATAGAGAGCACCACCAACCCTACAGGCTTCTCTATAGAGAGCGAACAGGCTTTCATCCAAATGTCGATTCGGGACGAGACGAACTTTTCCACCTTGTGCAAGCAGGTGGATCAGATATTGATTGTTCTGCACACAACCTCCGGAGAGATAGTATATCCGCTTGGTTTACTTGTCAACAGGCTTCGTGGATCGGACTAGACGGCGACCCACGACTCTACGTGAAGGCTTGCGTTCTCGTTCAGAAGAATTAATGATTTGTTTTACTTTATGAGGTTTAATGGAGAGTTCATCACAAACATCAAGAAAAGAGAACTGAAGAGTGTCCCTTTGACGACTTTCAAACCAGTGTTTTGCTTGATCTTTTGTCTCTGTGTCTGTGGATAAGCGATCTTTAATCGCTTGCATTAGAATTGCTACTAGCAGACTTCGATGCGGACTAGAACTATATGTATCGTTGGATAATCCTAGTTTAAATAGATAATCATCACCCTCCAGCTTTTTACGTCGAGAGGATGTTTCGTAACTATGTAGAAAGTCAAATGGTTCGTTTGAGTTATACTTCTCTAACGCTTCTTTTCGTTTCTTACATGCTGATGATAGTGTTGTTGTATATGCGATTAGATAGACAATACCATTACGGGTCAATCTTACTCTGTATTTTCGGCATCGTTTATCAAAATCTACTCCAGTTGTATGCAATATAAATCCATGATGTTAATGTAATGTCTCAAACGCAGCAAAGGCGCGGAAGGAATCCCTCCCGCGCCAGTGCCTTTTTATTTAGGAGTATCTTGTTTAGAACGGGGCATCTTCTTCAGCGGCACCCGAAGAATCTACCTTCGAACCGAGAAGAACAAGATCACGAACGCGGATATCCGCTGTCTTGACCATGTTGCCTTCATCGTTCTGGTATTCACCATACCGCATTTCACCCTTGATGTAAAGGGGCTTTCCCTTTGTTACGTAGTCCTTGACGACCTTGGTGAGACTATCGAAAACAACACAGCGATGCCATTGTGTTTCCTTTTGTAGATCACCACCATCGGTCTTCCACTGACGAGTGGTTGCCAACGAGAAGGTAGCCATTTCGCCACCGTTCTTTGTAGTAATTACCTTGGGGTCCTGACCTACATTACCAATCAAAACGATTTCATTCACTGATCTCATATTTTTTCCAATTCCTTTCCTTAACTATTAACCAAATAC
>CALJUA010000047.1 GCA_937975715.1 uncultured Candidatus Planktophila sp. | reverse complement strand
TCCACGTATTTCCTACCTAAATAAGTTCCTGCTTTTGTTACTTTATTAGCCTATTTCCCCTCTTAACCTTATAAAATTAGGTAAAAGTTAGATATTTCCTAATATTATTAGGTTCGATAATGCTCATAATTTAGAAATACCCTCATTTTCAACCTCGCTGGGGGAGCCGGGAGGGAGGGGTGATGCATGAGTCCCGACCCGTAAAACAAAAAATTAGCGGGGCATAGGGTGCCCTGGCGCGTCAATCTAAAAATGACACTACAAAAATTGGTGCTAGTCAATCACAAAGAATCTTGCGTCAAGCAACATACGACATCCATGTCGTGTATCGCGATTCGCGTATCACAACATACGACGTGCAATTCGTGCTTTCCGAATCGCGCTTTCCAATGCACGCTTCCTGATTCGTGCTTTGCGTGTCGCGCTTCTGTCAAGACAAAAATGTCAACCAAAACAATCGCGCGAATTTTGTACGCTACGCGACCGATGCGACGGACGCGATTGCGACTAGCGTCAATCGAAGAATGTCAATACCAGAAACGTCAAGTACCGACAGACCTGGAAGGTAGTTAGGAGCGAAGCGACTAACGGCAGTTAGTGTGCCACTATCTCGGCCGGGACGGGACTGGGACCAGCCGGAAATCGAGTAGCCACGCTTATGAAAACCTGGCGCTACCCATTAGGACGCCTAAAAACGACCCACAACATGTTGTGGTGTCAAGTATGCCATTCGCCCATTAGTTGTGGTTTCGCTCTAGCTTCGCCATGCCCGCAATGGCGATTAGAGCCGTTCTAAGGTGGGGTTTTTTCCGATCCGATGCCCGGTACCTAAAAACCGCAATCGGCGCTTAAAACGGCTCCTATGCGTTTTGTGTCATTTCACTACAAATCCGATGCGACCGATGCGACCGAAATCAAACGTCGTTTGATGGCACTGGCAAACGCTTGACCGATCGGTCAACCAATCGGCAGTGTCAGGGAACGCGGTTTGATAGAATCAAAAACATACGACCTGAATTTCGTATGTTCTGACACGATGCGTCATTGTCCAGCGCGTTCGAACTAGGCTACTGGACGCAAAAAAGCCCGGTCGGGAACTCCGACCGGGCTTGATTGCGGGACCCTACTGGGACCCTACCGGACGTGCGCGAGGAAGCCCGCGTGTTCCAGCATATCCCGCTCAATGCGGACCGCACGCTTCGCCATCGCCCGGTCGTTCGCGTGCTGCCACGTCTGACGCGCCAGCGCGTCGCCGGTCGCACGCTTCGCGCCGTCAAGCTTCGTCGGCGGCAGCATCGGTCCGACGAAGCTCGCGAGGAAGCTCGCGTGCGCCATCCGCTGGAGCTTGCGCGTCTGACGTGCGCCGTCGCTAGTGACGGTCGGCGTCTGGTCGATCACCCGACCGGTGCGCGGCTTCTGACGGACCGTGACGCGCGGCAGCATCGGTCCGACGAAGCCCGCGAACGGACCGGACGGCATCGTCACGTCACGGTCGCGACCGCGTGCGACGGGCTTCCCGACGACGGGCTTGACTAGCGCCCGCACGATGCGGTCGCGCCGCTCCGACGCCGGGACGATGACGTGCGACCGGCGCGAACGTTCGATCATCGTCGCGTCGCTCGTGACGGTCCGCCCGGTCCGACGTGCCGTCGCCGGTCCGCTCCGATCTGGCGCGACCGGTGCCAGCGCATCAAGCTTCGCGCGGCGGGAACGCTCCGACGCACGCGACCAAGAAATCCAACCCCATCCGTCCGCACGCGACGACCAACCGCCCGACGCCGACGCCCAAACCTTGATGCGGGACGGAATGAGCGTGATTCCGTCCGTCGCGGCGAGCTTCGCGAGCTTCGCGGCGGCGCGGAGTAGGTCGGCGTGCGCGATGCGGGACGGATCTACGTGCCGGACGTCCGATGCCGTTTCCTCTCGGATCACCATGCGGCAGACGACGGACGGACCGTGCGCGCCCGCGTTGACCGATGCGCCGCCGATGACGTGCGCCGTCGCGACGTAGGCGTCCCGGTCGTCGCGTCCGACAAAGGTGGCGGGAAAGCTCGCGAGCCACGTCGCATCCGATCCATCGGCGTCATCGTCCGTCCCGCCCGCGTCGATCTGGTAGCCGTCCGGCACGTCGGCGTCGCGACCGGCGACGATGCTCGCCCGGTTGGCGGTGCGCGGTCCGATGCGGTCCGCGACCGGCGCGAACGGGATTCCCCACAAGCCCGCGACCGCGCGAGCGATGACGTCTGCCGAGTGAAGCTTCGCCAGCCGCACGCTTGCGTGTTCGATGCTCGCGATGACGTCCGATCCGAGCGTTACCCAAGCCGGGACCGTTCCGACCTTCGCCAAATGCTCGCGAAGCTCCGACTGGGTGAAGTCAACCGCCGCGTCGCACGCTCCGATCATCCCGGCGACGTGCGCCGAAACCGCGTCGCGAAGCTCCGATGATGCCGCCGCGCGACGTGCGCGTCCCGCCTGAAAAGCGTTCCATCCGTCCGATGCCGTCGCCGCACGCGCGAGCGACCGTGCCACCTTCGTTCCCATTGTCGTTTCCTTCCTTCCCGCCGGAGCGGGTTTCCGTGTCCGCCGCGATATGCGACGGACACTCTTTTTTCGCATTTATAGGTAGGAAACACAAGAGCTTATGAAAATACTTGTAAGCTATTGAAAACACTAGGGAATCTCGTGCATCGGCCAGTCGTCAAGTATGGGTTTCGACCCCAGGTTTTATACGAAAACGTTTTCGTATATCTGAAAATTCCCTAGTAAATTCACACAAGTACAGCGAATTTCGGACTTCCCGCTTAGATACGGACGATGCGACCGGAACGCGGCGACGCGGGACGGACGCGGCGACGGACGCGACCGCGCAAGCGGCGACGCGACGGACCGCGACGGCATCGGACCGGCGACGGTCGCGACGGACGCGACATACGAAGTCAAATTCGTATGTCGGTTGTCGTGAATCGGTTGTCGCGAACCTGCTAGCGTGCGATGCCGCTACGGGAACGGACGATATACGAAAGCGATTTCGTATGTTGGAAATTCCCTAGTGAAATCACACAAGTACAGCGTTTCGGCGACTTCCCGCATAGATATGGACGGAATGCGACGGACGCGACGATGCCACGGCATCGTAACGCGACGGCATGTTGTCCTAATGCGCTAACTATCTAGCGCCAACGGTCCTTTGCTCGAAACATTCGAGCAAATCCTTTTCCAGAAAAGCAACGCTTGCGATGATCTAGCGTCGCCTACATCGCAAGCGGATTCGCCATAGTCGCGACGGACGCAAAATGGCGAATTGCTTACTTCCAACATTGGGAAATTTAAATGCCGATTCGTGAATGGCTCATGATCATCGCGGTTTCGGTCGCGATGATCGCAAGCGGCTTGCTGTACTTGCAGCACGCGACTGCAAAATTCGATGCGGAACGTTTGTACCGCATCGAAAACGGTAGCGGTCCCGTTTGCCGCTACATCGGGGAGGAATTGAACGATTGATTTACGCGAACCTCGCCGCCATGGCGATTCGCTTGGCAACGGCGCTTTTTGTAGATGACGCGGTTTCCTACCGTGTTGCTCCGGTGCCGTTCGCATTCGATAGCTTGACGGGCGTCGCGTCAGTTTCCCTGACGCCCGACATTCCCATCGGATGCGACATGCCACGAATCACCTTCGACAGTGCAACGAGCACGTTTCTCGCCGCACACTGTTACGACGCGGAAACGGGATCGTATTTCCCGTATCACCTGCTGGCTGAGTAGGGAGGAAATGGAAACCGAATTTCAGATTGCGCGATTGGAGTACATTCGCGCAAAGCGTCTGGCTCGCCGTCGTGAGCTTGCCCGGTTGCATCGGGCTCGCAAGGTTCACGACAATCCCGTAACGACCGGCACGTCTGACGACGCGACGGTCCTTTTCCGCACCTTGCGCGGCGTCTGGCGCAAGGTTTGCATCCGGCGCTTCTGATAGCGTCAAGAGAGGAAATCGAAAATGAAGCAGATTCACGTCATCCGCACGCGCAACCCGCTGGCCTTCACCATGGCGGACGCGCTCGCCGCCATCGGCCACGCGCCGTCCACGCACGTCGCGTTCCGCTCGCAGGCGCTCGCCAAGACCAAGCGCATCCGCGACGCGGCCAACAAGCGCGGCAAGCGCGGCAACGTCGCCGCCGCCGCGCTCGCCAAGCGTCTCGGCGCGAAGGTGGCCTGATGATCCGCAAGCCGTGCTTCTGCTACTGGTGCCAGCGCCAGCGGCTCTACGTCAGGTGCGGTAAGTAGTTTCAACTAAGCGACGGCCACGGCCACAGATAAGAGCGGGATGCCGATTGTGGCGATGATCCGTCCCCGCCGCCGTCGCTTCTAACCAATCGAGGGTCAAACAAAAGAATGAGCTTTCCCGCAAACTTCGACGACCGTTCGACCGTTCGCGAATTCCTCGCGCGATTCTCGCTGGTCAATCCCGACAACGACAATCGGGTGATTTACTGCAACATCCGATTCACCTTCGTCAATCGCGAGACGTACACGAATTCGACGTTCGCGCGATTCGACAAGCTCGGCAAGATCGCCGCAATCAAGATCGTGCGCGACGCTTTCGGCACGGGATTGCTGGAGGCGAAACGGCTGGTCGATGCCGTCTGCGATCATCGAATGACGCTGGCTGGAGCGTTGCCCGATGGCACGACGGTCATGACAATCGAACCGCACTTCTGAAAGGGGGATTCCTACCCAATGGAAATCTGGCAAAAATGGAAGCATCGCCGCATCGACGTGGAAGGCCACGCGCTGGTGGACGTGTATGCGATGCTTGACGGATGGCCGCGTGCGATCCATATGGGCGGATTCGCGTCCTTCAATGACGCAGGCGAATTCATGCTTGATAGCATCGCGGATGATGCGACGCGCAACTATGGCGACGGTCGCACGCCACGGTACAGCGTCAACGTCAACCTGCCGCCGCTGAATCCCGTTCACGTCAAGCATTACGACAAATATGGCGATTCGGTCCTACTCTGGATGCGTGTTCCCGGCACGCTGACCGATGATGAAGCAATCAACATGTGGAACGGACTCGGGTACGATGACGAAGCAACATGGTGCCAGCATGAGCACGATTGTTGTGGGCACGTCTACCATGGTTCGCTGCACGTCAAGAACAACGGTCATTCCACCTTGCTTTCGCAGTCCTACGGTCGCAACGTCTGAGGGACCCATTTCGGGGGAAAATCAATGCCAAAAATCGGATTGACATTCGAGGAAATCGACTCCCTGATTGGTCGCGATCTTCGCGCGTGGACGGGCGGATCGACTCCGCGTCCGATCACGCAAGTGTCACGCGAGGAACGCCGCGCAATCTCCATTCGTTCCAAATGGACTAAGGTTCCGGTTAAATTCCGGCGAAAGTAAGAGGGACCCACCATGACGCCTAGTGTAAAGACAATTGAGAAATACTTTCCCGGTAAAGGAAAGGAAATCAGGAACCTACTTGACGGAACGCGAGATCCAAAGGAATATCCAGCCGTTCGCGCTTGGGTTTCTAAATGTTACAACGAACCAAACCGCGTTGAGCAGATTCTTTGTGCGGTTGATTCGGTACTAGGGACCCATGGTGTAGAATGTATCTTTAAGCGTGGTGGAATTCGTCCTTTGCTTGACTATTGTAACACAGGCGAAACTTACAATGCGACTATCGCTTATCGTCATGATACCTGTAACTTCGTGATTACTTCATGGGGCGATTTCGTCGAGACTTATGAACGGAGACATGGTCGTCTAGATTGAAAGGGACCCACTATGGACGACGTGTGCGAATGCTGCGAGGAACAGCCTGCAACCCGTAAGCTAATGCTTGCCGAAATAAATGGCACGCTTCTCTCCGAAATGAAGCTATGTGCGGATTGCCTGCCCGGTATCCACGCGAACGACGCTGGTAACGATCTAATCTTCTGAGGGACCCATGCCAGAAATTCAACTAAGCGATAAAGATTACACACTGACCGATGGTAAAGCATGGTTTTCGGTCGGTGCGTATTCAATTCGCATCAATACCACCAACAGTGGTTCCGTAACTGTCAAGGCATGGTTAATTGGCGAGGAAGATGGGGACCCACTAGCTGAAATGGAGATTGCTTAATATGGGACCGACCATGCAAATCACGCTTCGTTCCGATGATTGGGACGCCGAAATGCAGCTTAACGTCCCGTGCAAATATGAGGTTTGCACGCGATGCGAAGGTAAAGGGACCCACGTCAATCCTTCGATTGATGGTCATGGTCTAACGCGGGATGATTTCGCGGATGATCCTGATTTCGCAGAAGATTACTTCAACGGAGTTTACGACGTGAAATGCTACCAGTGTTGCGGAACACGGGTAGAGCCGCATCCTGACGGGACCCATCGGAAACTGTCTGTGAGACTCGCAATCCGTTTGTGGGAAAAGCAGCAGGAGCAACGGGCGCAATGGGATCGCGAGGACGCCGCAATTCGCAGAATGGAATCGGGAGGTTACTACTAATGAGGGACCCATGGGAAAAGATTGAACGAATGATTGACCGAGGCTCGAAGGTGGCATTGATTGTCGCGCTCGCAACGTTTCCGATTCTAATGCTTCTGCATTACTTCGGAATTCACAACTAATCAGGGACCCATTCAGGAGGAAATGAAAATGGCACGACCGAAGAAGGCTCGCCCGACCGCATGGTTTGGATACGACTATCCCCACAATCCCGACCGCATCGAATTTCCCGTTCTAACGATTCGGCTCGAAGGCTTCCCGGCCTTGACGCTTCGTGCGAATCTTAACCTGCGACACAATTGGGTTTCGCATCTGACCGACACGGGATGCGCGGAACCTATTAACGATGTTCTTAGCGCGGCGAAGATGCTGGCAAAGATTCAGCATTTCGCGGGACCCATTCCCGATGAGGTTTCCACTATTCTGATCCATTATACGAATCAGATTGCGCAGCTTGGATTCGAGGTTTCCACGTCACAGATTGTGGAGATTACGAACCACCTTACCTTTGCGGTGGAACATTGCCGCCGCAAGCTCGCGGACGAAGCTAACGCGACCGTTAACTAAGGATTGATTATGTATATCAAGACGAAGGATTTGGGACCCATTTTCCGCAACGCTGGGATTCAGACAAAGGAAGCACGGCTTGAGACTCGCGACGGCGAGCTTTCGCTTGGTCATACTTATTGGGACGGAGGGACCCGCCATACCTATCGTCTGATTCGTCTGGACAATGGACAGCCTGCCGATATTCCCCGGGGGACCCTCCATGTTGATCCGCCACAATTTCGGCAGACGCTCAAGATGACGGAAGGAATCGCAGTAATCGAGGAATTTTACACTGGTTATCGAACCATTACCAAGATTTATATTCATCCGAACAATGCAGCGAAGCTGTTGCCGGCTCCAGTAGAGCTTACCGATGACGAGAAAACGGTCCTGCTTTACACGGCAGGTTATAAGCCGTCTTACGCTGGCATTGCGGATTATCGTTTCCATAATGCTCGCCAAAAGACAGCCATTACACGGGACCGCTGGGACGCCGCTAAGATTTCCTGTATCAATCGCAAGCTCTTGAATCGCGCTGGTGCCATTACGGTTGATGGTCGAAATGCAATCGCGAAGGATCGTCCTTCCTATCTCTGAAAGGGACCCATATCAATGCCTACTCAACAGCCCGAATGGAAATGCATTGCACAGCTTGGCGACGCTACTCCGCTTGAATATGGAGGTTATTGGGTATTCATTGATACGACCAACGTTTACACGGCAGAAGCGGAATACCTTTTCGTTCCCGAATGCGAGGATGAGGGACCCATTAAGTCTTATAGCTTTAGTCTTGATCGGTGTCTGTTTGTTAACGGTGTTCTAAGCGATAACAAATTCCATCCCGAACATCCCGCATGGTTTGCAAAGGATCTTGCTGATATTGCGGAGTCCAATGGAATCTCGGAGCTTGAGATTATCAATAATCTCTGTGATCGGGACCCAGTTAATCGCGCAATCTTTTATCGAATGATTGCAGAGTATCACGGTTGGGAGAATTTTGATAATTATTCTCTAGAGCTTACTAACGATGAAATGATCGCTCGATTCAACAAGCCGGTTTATACTGTCGTCAAGTAAGAAAGGGACCCACTATGATTAAGACTGGTGATAATGTAATCGCTCGCGTTCGACAGATGATTTATGCAAACGTTGATATGAATAACGTTTGTCATCATACACTTGGAGTTACGCTTGCGAATGAGTCAAAGGGATTGGTTATCGCACGAGTCTTGGGCAATGATTCCTTCCCAACTAAGTTTCTAATCTCTTGGAATGGTCCCGTTATGATTTATGCGGGACCCGTCAAAGGCGAGGCTTACTGTTGGATGCATGATTACGAAATCATGCTTGATCCGTCTGTTTGAAAGGGACCCACAATGGATTATAAGTATTATATCAATCTTGATGAACGTGGCGAATTCTTTGCTGATGTTCGCGATGAGAATGAGAATACGATTTTTGAGATTCGTGGGTTCGATATGTTCGAGGATGGGTTTATGAAAAACAAGCACGATGTTGATGGCTTGCGTGAGTATCTGATTGACAATGGATTCATTGGTTTAATGTCAATCGTTCGGCGAGCGAATTAAAAGGGACCCACTACGTTTTCAAGCGTAGCGTAGAAAACGGAGTTACTATGGACGACGCTATCGTAAGGCAAGCTGTGATTGACGCCGGGATGGAACCTGATGCGGTTTACCGGCACGTTACGGAAAACGTCAAGCTCAAGATTAACTTCTGGGCTTCGTATCTTTCGAGTGACACAAAGGACCCACAGATTGTTCTTTCTGTTGTCTCGGATGATCCAACGCTTAATGGACAGGGTTATTGTCGCGCAACTATCGCAGAGTGTAAGCGATACTTGAGAAAGATTTAAGGGACCCATATGAAACCCGTATTCGATGATCGTGATTATGAAATTAAGTGTACTCGTGAGCGTGAGCTTAACGAGCGTCGCAATCGTGAGTCTCGTCCTTTGATTGGGGATTACCTGCGCTTTCCTGATGGGACCCTCTCCCGATTCACGCACGATTGGGGAGACGGTTTGCAGACGACGGTTTACCGCAAGGATCATCCGTGTCTTGGTGATAGTTCCTTCTATCTCGGCAACGATGGGTATGCTAGCTTTAGTGGCAGTCTCGCACCATCGGTCCCGCTTGAGAAGATCAAGCCAACCAATGATTGGATTGACGCTAGCTTTTGGTTCTTCCATCACAATTGGGTTACTGCTCACAACGGTGTGACTTGTACGTTTCCCGTTAAGGTTTGGGACCTTATTGATTGAGAAAGGGAGGAATGAAAATATGAAAATCAATATTAAGCTGGAGCTTGACTCCACGTTGATTGGGACTGACTTCGGCCATGAGCTTGAACAGACATTATAAGAGTGAATTGGTTGGTTATATTGAATTTGGAGATTGACAAATGAGACTCACGATTGCTGCTCATATCTCTAGCTTGCTCACGGCAATGAATAATTGCGAGAAGCGTATTGACCATCCGATTAGCGATGACAATATGCAGCAGGCTAAAATTTGGTATATGGCTCATCGCAAGACCCTTGAAACTCTAGTTAAGGAGCATTGCGCTAGCGGTAGCGGATTTGATAACGGGACCCATCTGGATTTCGATGACTCCAAGCCTAATAAGCTAGTGTTTCATACTTCCTTTCATCATATGACGGAAGGAACCTATGATGGATGGACGCAGCATCGTGTGATCGTTAAGCCTGCCTTTCATGGTGTTGATATTACCATCATGGGAAAGGATCGAAACGATATTAAGGATCTAATCTATGCTTGTTTTCATAGTGATCTGATGCGGGAGGTTGATCTGTGACTCTTTACCGAGGCCAGCGAGTTAACACACCAAAGGGACCCGGTATTGTCAATTACTGGCGAATGGCGGCACCTAATTATATGGAAATGGAAGTGGTTTCGGTTCGACTTGAGCATCGGGAAAATGATATTGGTTATGAAGGAACCATTTTCCTGGTTAATCAAGTTACTCCGATGGAAGATTAATGGAAATGAATTTGGAGGATTGAATGCGAACCATTGAAGTTAATCTGTATCAGTTTAACGAGCTTAATGACAATGCCAAGGAAGCGGCACGGGAATGGTATCGAAGGGATCTTGAGGTTGATTATGATTGTGTGATTGATGATTTTGTTACCATCGCAGAAATGATCGGGATTAACTTTGATTATCAGACTGTTCCTCTGATGGGCGGCGGGACCCGTCGCAAGCCTAAGATTTGGTTTAGCGGTTTTGGATCGCAGGGTGACGGCGCTTGCTTTGAAGGGACCTACTCCTACAAGCCTGATGCTTCGGAGAAGGTTCGCGAGTATGCACCACAGGATGAAACGTTGCATCAGATTACCGATAAGCTGACTGCATTGCAGCGCGAGTATAACGGAAAGCTAACAGTTGGTATTACACACCGCCGTGGGCAATACTCTCACGAGCATTCGGTTGACCTCGACGTTTCGGTGGATGATCTTGACATTGACGAGGAAGGCAACGAGGTTCAGATTGAAGTTACTTCCGATGATGAGGAAAAGGTTGGGGACCTACTCCGAGACTTGATGCGCTATCTTTATCGGAGACTTGAAAAGGAATACGAGTATCAGCATTCGGACGAAGTAGTCGATGAGGCTATCATCACAAACGAATACGAATTCACTGAGGATGGTGAACGATCATGATGAAAGAGGACATAATCGTACTTGCGGCATTTGTTGTGATTGCTTTAACGATTCTAATTCTGCTAACAGCTTCGAGGTAATCTATGGATTTCGTCAAGTATCGGAATGAGATTGCAACTTTCATGGGACCCTCTTGGAAGGTCAACCATGAGGCGCAGTCAATCAATAATGGTTCGCTAGAAATCTTCCTGCACGCTTCCGACTGGACGAAGAAGTTTGATATTTCGGGCCGCATGTACTCTGCGAATCCCGAGCAGCGGAACCTCTTTCATAAAGTTTTGTTTGACTGGATTCCGACGAAGGACCGCGAAGCGTGGACCCTTTCCATCGGTTGCTCGTTCAAGTCTCCAGAGAAAATTGCGCTTGACATTCAGCGGAGACTTATTCCGAGCCTAGTTGAAATGTCAAAGGAAGTCAAGCGACGACTCGCCATCGATGAGGAGCAGCGAGAGACGTTGCGGATTCTGGTTGACACCTTTAAAGAAAAGGTGAAGGGTATTCCGATGCGGGAATCGGGTAACAATCCGAATACCGCTAACTACTGCTGGGAGGCACGCTTTCTCGATAAGGATTACTCCGAGGTTGGTACGGTAAAGATTTATCGTGACGGACCTGTTAACCTTGTACTTAACAATACAACTCTGGATCTTGCTGGTATTCTCATTCAGAGACACTGTGTCGGTAAGGAAATGATTTCTTGAATACCACCCTTGTTCCGAACGATGATGGGACCCATAACCTATACGTTAACGGGCATCTAGTTAGAAACTGAGGTAATCATGCGTAAGATGGGACCTAATTGCGAGGCTTTGTTTCACGCTGTACGAAATACTTATCCAAATGGATATAGTCATCCGCCTTTCAAGAAGTATTATGAGGCTGCACGCACGCTGGTGTTCTACGGATTGATTGAGTCAGTACCAAATTCCAAGCGAACCTTTGTCTTGACACAGAAGGGACGTTTGCAGCTGGTCTTTATTGTCAAGTTTAAGAATAAGCGGGATGGATACGTTCAGTATCAGGGACCCGCTGGCCTGTGTGTCAATTCTGGTGTGATTACTCCACGCAGCACCGTTCTTCGAAAGAATGATGCTTATTACTATCTTTCGGAGCTTAGTGCCCAGCGTGCTACACGCGATTGTAATGATTGTTGGAAGGGTGAGGTTGAAACCCTCTTTCCGATTCCAGAAACGGAGTGTTAAATGGACCCTAATGCTGCACTTGATACCATTCTTGGACATATTGATTATTTCTTTTCGCAAGAATGTCGCGATGAGACTTCGCCACCGAGAGAATCCCTTCAAGATGAATTCGAACGACTGCTTGATTTAAGTTCTAAGTTTATGAGCTTGCATAACTGGCTTAGAGATGGTGGCTTCCTTCCTAATAAATGGAATGAGAAACGAGAACAACTCGCTGTATTCCTTGAAGGGAATCTTTCGGAGGGATTCAAGGCTGTGGGTCCCATCCCGCTTGATGATGCAGTCATGAATACGACTGATAGAGAGGGATGGATTATGGAGCTTGTAAATGACTAACGACATTATGACTGAGATTCGCGACATTGCTAAAAAGCATGGTTATACTCACGAGCAAGCGAAAGCGCATGTTGATGAAGTGTGGGCGAAACTACAGGGTAAGGGACCCGCTAGACTTGCGGTTGTGATGGATGCTTGGAATATTGTTCCGGGTTCATTTTCATATTACGATACCGCTCGCACGCTTGAGATTGCTTTGCGCGGAACGGACGCATAATGAGAATTCGAATTGAGTTGAACGTTTACAATGGGCATCAGCTTGACGCTTTCGGAGATAATGATGAAGGAAAGCAGATTGGAGAGATGATCGATGATGTAATTAAAAATTATATCGAGGATGTTAGTCTAATGAGCGGGCGTTATCAAGGGAACCTTACTGATAAAGATTTTCCTACAACCAAAACGGGACCCACTGTGATTATTAGATGGGCTCACGATGACAATGAGCAAATGTAATGAGATACCATGTAAGCTGGCATATTGACTTTGATCATAGTGATTGTATAGATGTACTCGACGCAGCAAAGAAAGCTCTAGAGCTAGTTAGGGACCCTGACGGAACAGCGATTGTCTTTAAGGTCATTGATACACAGACCAATAGAACGGTTCTCGTTGACCTAGTTGATGATAACATCGCTGAGATTCCGAATTCCTAAAGAAACCTATTGACAACGTAGACTGTCGAATATAAACACAACATCGAAAGGGGAAATGAACATGGATACCACTGAGAATGTCACTGAGAAGAATTCTGAGAAGCAGCAGATTGTAATGGTGAATACCAAGCGTCCGAAGAACAAGGTCAAGAACGTTGAGAAGAATGCCACTAAGAAGGGAGACTTTCCGAAGTCTCTGAGGAAAGGAGGTGAAAAGAAGATGAGTAAGAAGGACACTCGCAAGCCCGGTGAGAAGCTGACCGTGAGCCGCGTCAAGCGTGCTCGTGAGAATGCTGTCATCACGCAGGCTGTCGGTGAGGTTCTGTCCGTGATGGAGAAGGATAACGTGAGCAAGAGCGATCTTGCCCGTACCCTCGGCGTCTCGGCTCCGAACATTCATCAGACTCTCGATCCGAAGCGAGCCATGACGCTCCGCACGCTGGCGCGTATGGCGAACGCTCTGGGTCGTGAGGTGCAGATCCGTCTGGTTGCGCCCAAGGCGGCGTAAGAAAGGGGATTTACACCTGACACGGCATGTGATAGGGACCCTCTAGGCGAATTCCGTAAGTCCTAGAGGGTCCCGATGCCGGGAGTGATTATGATTGAGCTTGATCTTAACGGATTGATTGATCTTCTCCATATTCGGAAGGGAGCACAGCCGGTATCATTGATTACCGAGACGATTCCCCCAATGAATAAGACGAACAATCCTTATTACGATAAGGATAAGCAGGCTTTCCGTGTTACCAAGCGTAGTTGGGTTAACGGAATGGTTGGTTGGAATTATACCAACGCTGTAACTGCACAGCGTTTGCGCGAGGATCATCCGGACCCTGATTTCGAGGCACAGCCGCGCACTTGGGGCGAGCGAATTGCCGGCTCCCCTCTGGTCAAGCACAAGGATTCGCTTTATCTTGAGCTAAAGGTTGAGCGTACCGTTGAGGAACCTCTTTTCTACCTCGATGGTGAGTTGCTTGATGAAACGAATGAGAAGGATCGTATCATCATCGCAGATATTCGTAAATACATTAAGCCTGCGCGTCAGGCTGCGACACAGGAAACCGAAAAGGAAATCATCCTTCGGGACTATAAGCTAACCAATATCCTTTCCATCCGTTGCGGTGGACAGGACTATCGGATTATTTCGGAGTGAATATGTCAATCAAGGTTTTGGAAGTCGATCAGTGGACTAGCACTGGTAACATTACGGATTTTTCGTTTGACGATTACGAGCGCAGCAAGGTATCCGGTGGAGATTCGGACGCTGCGCTCAAGTTGTTTGGTGGTACCTCGCGCGTCAAGTACGTATCGGAAACAGACCGTCCCTCCATCGGAAACGTCTGGTTCAACGAGGGTCCCACCGGGAAGCTGGTTCTTTACAAGGCCAATTACGATTCGAGTGATTAATATGAATACTTATTGTTTTGTTATTCTCAAGAATGATGGATTCGAGTGATTAATGTATTTGATTACATACAACGATGGTTATGGGCGAGTTGATATTGCAACAAAGATCGCATTCATAAACGAGGAACTTGCAAAGGAATATTGTGCGACAAAGAATCCGCCGGATCGTCGAGGACCGTACCTAGATTATAAGAAAATCGAGGTTAAAAATGAAGTGTAATCCGGAACCTAATAGCCATATGATTGATGAGCTTCCAGAAGTTTTTACAATTCTGGACCCTACCAAGAAAGAGCATTACGAGGCGTGTACTTTCATTGTTGGTTATGATCCTCGTACCATTGTTCAGAGCGACCATAAGTATCTGATGATGGAGCGGGAGTCTCACGGTAGAAAGGTAAAGCGTTACGTTTGCTGCCGTCTTTTCTATTCTCGTTCTGATAAGTCACAGGGATATGGAATTGGGATTGATGGTACAGATGCTCCGATCTTTTTTAAGTTTGCTGATTGCCGGCATCAATACGATCAGCAGAATCTTGGTCGTTGCTATAACGCATATACCTGTGTTAAATGCGGGGATAGCTTCACGGTGGATTCGAGCGACTAAGACGCAGGGAGTCCCTGCAAACCGCCACACGCACACTTCTGACCTCGCTGTCAACGACGTTTTTGCGAAATCCAAAACTGAATCAGATTGAAATAAAGAGGGGGTATAGGGTATGAAAATTAAGTTTAAGTGTCCTTGGTGTGAGCACACTGTATTGCGTCAGGTTAGACGGTTCGCTACAGTCTCACAGGATGTAACGGACGTTACTGAGTCAACGATGAAGCTCTCACTAGAGCACAACATTGCTGGTGGCAATGCTCCACAGTTTGAATGCGGCAATTGTGGAACCTCTTTGCATATCGGTAATAAGCCGATTACTGAAATCAAGGATCTATTCGATACTCTACAGGCAATCGGGATGTTGGAGGATTAATGCCAAACTATTATAACGAGATTATGCAGGCTTATTGGGGTAAGCTGCATAAGAATTGGAAAGTTAGATATAAAGCCGCAAGAGTTATGTTTGATGAGTTTCAATCTGTTGTAATGACAGATTGTATCTTTCGCGGATATGCTACCAATGTAAAAGGTCATCCCGAGGCATTGATTGAGGGACGGCTTGATCTGAACAATAGTAGTCCGGCTAATGGAACCATCATCACACTTGAAGATGGTAAGCCGCCGATTTTTCGTTGGGATGGAAAGGAACCATTGACAGTTTCACAGATGATTGGTACTGTCTGGCTCAATTCGGATGGTTCAATCATCGGTACTGATCTAAAAGATACTCCAACTGTTCAAGGTCCACGTAATCAGCACAACAAGTACGCCGTTAAATGGGAGTGTGAATGGCGACGTGCTGGGACCCTCGTGAAGAAAGCGGAGGTTACTGCAATTCATCAATGGAACGCGGTTCGGTATCTGTTGCGGCTGCGACAAGCGCAGCGGCGAAACGGCGTTTTGGAAGGCGACGTGCTGACCTATGACGACTCGCGAGGAAATGTCGTCATCGTTCGGCCCATTGTGTAGAAACTCTATTGACAAGGTGTGTGAGGTGGGATAATGCATCCGTAATGAATGACAACTGATTCGTAACCATTAACATCTAACCAACATTCGAAAGGGAACAAATCATGGCTAGGAACAAGAACACGACGATCAAGAGCACCACTAAGCAGGACGAGACTCTGGACGTGAGCGGCGAGGACGCCGACGACGACAACACGACTCCGGAGAAGCCGACGCAGGAGCAGGCTCGCACGCTTCTCGCGGTCTACACTGAGACGGATAACAACGTTACGAAGATCGAAGAACAGCTTGATGCCGCGAAGAAGGCTCGCAGCGAGGCTGTCAAAGCGATCCACGATGCGCTGGGCAAGGGACCCTTCTCGTACAAGGGAGCTTATCTCGGCAAGATCGTGGCACGGGATGGTAACTACTTTTTCCGTGGGCGCGGCGAGTCGGAGCTTGTGAGCTTCGACTGATGTAATGAGAGGGTCCCGGCATCGTGTCGGGACCCTCTCTAGTTTGATAGAGACTGAGGCGACGGCATTCCGTTAACGAGAGACTGAGAGCTATTGGCACCCTCTAGAAGAGGCTGAGAAAAGGAGAGACTAAAATGGAACTTATGAAGGCACATCAGCAGTGGGCGAAGCGCCCCGATGACGAATGTTACGAGAATCTTATTGATCTGAAGAATGCGGTTGATAATCGCCGCAAGATTTCCAAGCAGCGTAACCTTAGCTTTAATGCTATTAAGGCTATCGGCACTGATCAGGGACTCACTCTTGAGACTGATCGTGGAAACGCAATCCCTACGCATTATGCGTTTGGACAGATGTGTGTTCAGCTTGGAATCCCGGCAGGTTATCTTCGTGAGATTCCTTCCGACCTTGCTGCACTGAATCTGAATCACGGTCTGACCTCCAAGGGTCGTGAAGTTGAAACTAAGATGCTCGCAGCCGTCCATGACGACTATACCGAGGTTCGTGCTTTCACGGGCGTCAAGTACGGTCGTATCTGGGACAGCGAGGTTGTCCAGCTTGCCGAACACGCTGTGGAGCGCAGCAACGGCAAGTTTCATAATCCTCCGAGCCATGATCCGCGCAAGAACGGACTGTACGCCTCTGATCGTGACTGCTTCATTTTCATGATTGACGGTGGGTCCCAGCTTGAGGCGGGTCCGCGAGCGCATCTGAATCGTGGATTCTTCCTGTGGAACAGTGAGACTGGTTCCGCAACGTTTGGATGTATGATTTTCTACTTCAATTCTGTTTGTGGAAATCATATTGTCTGGGGTGCGCAGAATGTTCAGAAGCTGGCTATTCGCCACAGTAAGTACGGACCTTATCGCTTTGAGCATGAGGGTCTGCCGATGCTTCTGCAGCAGGCGAATGAATCCATGGCACCCATGGAAGCGACCGTTCGTAAGGCACAGACGATTCTCCTTCCTAAGCCGGAAGTTAAGTCCGAGAGCACCGAGGATGTGCTTCTGGATTATGTGAAGAAGGTTGATCGAACCTTTACCAAGGGTGAGGTTCGTGAGGCTATCGAGTATGCCAAGAACGAAGAGGGACAGTGCATTACCCTCTGGGATCTTGTGCAGGGATTCACTGCAAGCGCCCGTGACTATGCGTACACGGATGCCCGAGTGAAGCTTGAGACTCGTGCCGGTAATCTTCTGAAGCTGGCTGCGTAAGATTGGAGTATGGGTCCCGGTGAAAGCCGGGACCCTACATTTTCTAATGAGTAAGAAAGTTGTTCACCTAAAGATTCCCAAGCAGTATGATCCGTTCTGTGCTTTGCTTGTTCGAACCAATAAGACGATGGAGCATGAGCAAGTTGTAAGACTTCGGGAACCTCTTTGTATCATTCTTGGCCTTGATGAATTGACTACGAATTATGTAATCAATCTCAGTAAACAGTATGAAAAGCTAGTGGAACACCGTGAAAGCGGATTCCTCCTTGACCGAATCGTGTGGCGTGATAATATGCCGCGTGTATGTGTTGCCGCATCCGATCCGGATGTGCAGGATGCGATTGGTACTCTGACGGGACAGCCGGTTGTTCTGATGGAGGGTGTTGCTCCGTGTGAGTCTGCAAAGGTAGACGATATGGAGTTGATTGTAGATCGCAATGGTGTTTCATGGACCTTCTCGCTTGAAGGGTCCCATTATCATTCTGAATCAATCCCTGTATCTGTGTTTACGACTGCTCTTGAGAGATATAGTCGGAAGGGGAGATAAATGGAAAAGAAACACGTATGCCACGCTCGTTGCTTGGCTGCGCCACCGGATCGTGTATTCTCCTGTAAGTGTCCTTGTGGTGGAGAGCATCATGGGACCCTCTTTCTTGCTAGACTTCCATGGCATGAACGTCAGCGTGAGAAGTTTCGCATTAAGAGAATCATGGAGAATCAGATTGGATATCTTGATCGAAAGACACAGAGTGCAGCTTTCATCAAGGAATCTCAAAAGACAATCGACATGATCAATACAATTCTTACCTACGAACCTAAGAAGCGTTTGGCTGCGAAGCGTAGACGTGCATAACTTCAAGGTGTCTCTTGGGAAGAAATACACAAGTGTATAACGATTTCGTGCCGCCATTGGGACCCACACCGCCGGATGATAACAATATGGGTTGTGGGTCCTTCATTATTCTATTTGTGATTCTCATTGCTCTTGCGAAAGGATGCGGAATCATGTGAGGTAAATATGTTTTCATTCATTAACAATATCTTCAAGAAGAAATCTACATTTGATACTGCGTGGCCGCTTCGTGGTCGTAAGGTTGGAGAGCGTGTAGAACTTCCGAATATCAGTTGCACACAGTATAGTGTTTCATCTTCTAACATTGAACCTACTCAGCTTACCAGTATTCTTGACACTCTTAATCTTCCTTGCAGCGTGCGTGGTCTTTCCACGGGACCTGTGACAACGACGTTCACACTTGATCCGATCAACGGAACCCGTATCGGATTGCTTCCGACACGGGCGATTGACATTGCAGTTCGACTTGGAGTTGAGTCCGTTCAGATCGATGGTAATCGACTGACGATTTCAAATCCGAATCGTGCGTTTGTTAATTTCACTGATTGTATTCACGATCTATACAATAATATCCTTGCTAGTCCGCTTCCTTACATTGTTGGTAGTGATACCAACGGTAAGATTCGGATTGGTGATCTGACGCAGGCACCTCATACTTTGATTGCTGGTTCCACTGGTGCAGGTAAGAGCGTTTTCGTCAATAACATTATCGCTAGCATTCTTGCCACTAGGGACCCTACTCATGTTCGCTTTGTGATGATCGATCCGAAGCGTGTTGAGTATGCACAGTATCAGAATCTCTCTCATCTACTTCATCCAGTAATTGACGAGATTCCTGTAGCAATCAATATTCTCAAGGGTCTTTGCGAAATCATGGAGGATCGATATAAGTTTCTATCTAAGGCCGGCTTTCAGTCTGTTGAACAGTGGAATTCTGTTAAGTGTCCTAGTCTTAGCGGAATGACTGCACAGCAGTTGCATGATAGAATCTACCCGATTGTTGTTTTCATTGATGAGTATGCTGATCTTGTCATGCAGGACAAGAACGCTGCTGCACTTGTCACTCGACTTGGACAGAAGGCTCGTGCTGCTGGGATTCATCTGGTACTCTGTACTCAGCATCCACTTGCCAAGATTATTTCTACGGCAATCACTACCAACTTCCCTACTCGTGTCGCTTTTCAAGTTCAGACCGCATCTGCATCGCGTGTCATTCTAGATACTGGTGGCGCAGAGAATCTTCTGCGTAAGGGAGATATGATCTATCAGGACGCAACCGAATCATTCAGAGCACAGGGTCCCTTTGTGACTCCTGAGCTTACTAATCATCTAGTTAATCATTGGAGAAGATAATGGGAAAGAAGAAGAGGCCGATTCCGGCATCAGTTCTATTGGGAAATATTTACGAAGTTTATACTCAGGATCGTAAGACTCTGCTTCGTAAGGTTCAGATTGTTGCATACAATCATCCAAATATTACTCTCAATCTTGTTGAGAAGTTCAATAACATCGGTAATTTCTATCCGAAGGTTTCGGTGCAGGCTACTCGTCAACCGACATGGAAGTTGATTGAGGCTAATGCGCCCATTCCTTCAGACGAACCAGAGCTTCCACTGAAAAATAATTCTGACTTTCGTATGCCAAAGCTGGACTCAGGTAAGACAATTGACGATGTTCGTAAAGGTGATATTTGGCTTGCTAAGGGAACCAATACTGGAAATGAAAACGGCACCGCTCGTCTCAAAGTGAGTGAGGTAACTTCCACTCATGTTTATCTGAATACGCTCAAGCGTACTGGTAATATTCGAACCTATTCGAGTGTTACTCGTGAAGCATTTCGTGATGGACGATACTCACTGCTTGAGCGTGATCCAGATGCTCCATTGATTCCTCGCAGTCCGAGGAATCACAAGTCAGAACCTGATACAGATATCATTACCCATACGAAGGTTATTGAGCCAGAAAGGATCGAGGAACCTCCCAAGCAGCAGGAGATTGTGATTGATCCGATTCTCAAGTGCAGGGTCCCTCTCGAAATGATCATGATGATTGAGCGTGATCGCGCGAATGGGAGACTTTGTGATCGGTATTCCCACATGACCTACAGGGGAAATGTAATTATTGCGAACAAGATTGTCGTTCCCGAGACGGGGAATACTGTCTTTGAATTCGAATGGAACCC
>CALJUA010000046.1 GCA_937975715.1 uncultured Candidatus Planktophila sp. | reverse complement strand
GAGATACTTAAGTAGTAGCTTAACTGATTCCCATGTAACCTCTGGACCAAGAGGTTCAATCATGCTATTGTATGATTCGATATTCTTGGACGTAACTACAAATCGTAGTGTGCGAAGAATATCACGAACCTTATAAATCGGATGATATCCGTTTTCAATCTTGTTCGTATTTGTGATTGGAGTAAATGCCTTCTTCCAATCCTTACCACGTAATGCTTGATACAAGAAGAAGTGTACTGGTTGCAGCTTATCAAGACCTTCCTTGCCTTGACGCCAGTTGTTTCGCCAATCATTCTGAAGCAGATCAAAGCCCGCTTCATTATGGAAGAATTGCCATGTAATTGCCTTACCAAGTGTGTTCATGATTTTTCCTTTACAAAGGTTAGAATTATTTGTCCGTTCTCTTTCTTAAGATTCTGCGCTGTCCAACCAGCTTCCTCTAAATGCATATACAAGGAGAAACTGTTAATATCATTCACGATAATTTCTACATAATCTAGATCCTTCCCTTTGTACTTATAGGTATGTAGAACATAGATTAGATACAACATTAAAAATCACCACCACCTCCTCCACCTCCATCGAAGCTTCCACCGGAACCACCACCGCTATCAAAACTTCCGCCGTATCCTCCACCACTGTCGGAACTACTCCAATCACTACTTGAAGACGAACTACTCCAACTACTTGATGAACTAGATCGTGTTGGGCTTGATACTGGTGAACTTACAATATCAGTAGAATTATCCATGATGATTGGTGCGAACACATTTGTATTTCCTGTTTCGCGTGGAGAAGTATAACCGCGTGAGTTGTACCGTGAGCTTGAGGTTCGATATGAACTAGGGGAGTACGGATAAGTATATGATCGCTTAGGGGTACGTGTAAGACGGATCATATAAATAATCAAACATACAAAGAATACAGAGATGCCAGTAACAAATAGAATAACAGGCCAGTTGGTTGTATCCGCTTGTGTAGTATTGATTGGAGTAACAGCAGTTAGATTATTTGTGTATGTAACCGGAGGATGACTCGCGAGTTGTTCGTTGATTCCACGAGCCGCACCGGAGAATCCACCATAAATATCATTTCGCTTCAATCCCGGTACAAGTTGATTCTGAAAGATATTATGAATGATAGAATCCGAGAGGCGTTCCTTTGCGATGGCACTGGTGGCAATATACGCCTTTCGATCAGTCCATGCAACCAGCATAACGATCACGCTCGGATTGGCCTGCTCTAGCGACCTACGAATCTCGTAGGCGCGATCATTGATCGTAACGCCATGTAGACTACCAATCAGTGTGGCTTGAACCAGAACACCTGTTTGGGTCTGAATATCCAGCAATTGGTTCGTAAGATCCTGTGTCTGCTGGGTTGTTAACATATTCGTCTCGTCATTAACGAGAACGACGGCATTCGCGTTAGTCGCAGCAACAGCTACGAATAACAGAGAAAGAACTAAATTCTTCACTAATATCTCCTACGTAAATGCCATAATGAACCTCCGAACGCAGGAATGGGGAGTTGAACCAGATCGGAAGAGCGTCGTGTAGGGAAAGAGTGTCTTCGCCTGTGTAG
>CALJUA010000045.1 GCA_937975715.1 uncultured Candidatus Planktophila sp. | reverse complement strand
CAATGCGCACAGTCTCGCGCTTATCGTCGCGAACCCACAAGATAAAGGTGGCAATAAGGGCCAAAATAATAGGAATCTCGCCCATCGCCCATCCGATTGTTCCGCCCATATTCTGGTCATGCAGGAGGTCGGGAAGCCATGAAGTATTGAGTGAGCTGTAATAGCCGCCATCGATCAAAGTTGTTTCAGACATTAAGGCGACAGAGAAGAAAGCGTGGAGGCTCATCGCGCCAAAGAGAATCACGATGCGCACAATGTACGGGTATTTACGCGGATTGGGATCGATGCCGATGATGACATGGAAGAACAAGAATCCCGCAAGAATAAAGTGGATATTCATAAAGAGATGACCTGCATGGTTGCTCATTAAATTACCGAACAAGTCGGTGAAGTAGAGAATAAAGAGCGAACCATCAAAGAGCGCGAGAGCAGTCACAGGGTTATTGAGAATTACTGAATAGCGAGAATGCAATGCAGTCAACGCAAGTGCGCGCACGCCGCGTTCTTCTGAATCGCGACCTTGCGGCAATGTGCGAAGGGCTAACGTGATCGGCGCACCGAGTACTAAACCGATTGGTGCAATCATTCCCAGCAACATATGAGCCATCATGTGATATTCAAAAGAGAAGAGCGCATAGACACCGAGACCACCCGATGTCGCAAAATCGATCAGCGCTATTCCGGATGCGAATGCAATTGTGCGACCTACGGGCCAACTATCCCCGCGAGATTTCAGAACTGACACGCCTTTGATATAGAGCGCAACGGCGGTAATCAACAGAACAATCATCAGAGCATCTGGGTTGTAGAGCTTTAAAACATTTATCAAAGATGGCGGTGGCGGAGTAGGCATTCCCACAATGAGCTGCGCATCAGAGATGTTTGTTGTATCCCCTACGGGAGGTTGAATCTGCGAGAGCCAACTTCCCATCAACACAACAGCTGTCATCACCATCGCCTCGACTGTGATCAAACGCAACAACTCTTGAAGTCGAACCTGATCGCGTGAAGCTAGTGCCTTACGGTTTGCGTAACCCATCGCAAAGAGGGCAATTGTTAAAATAACTTTGGCAATTACTACATATGCGTACTGCGTATTCCATGCACTGGCGTTATTCAGACGAGTCCAAGCGGTGGCAACACCACTGAAAACAACTGCTATCGCAGCCCAAAGTGCTAATGCAGAGAAGCGATAGAGGGCCGTGATGCGCTCTTCCTTAGGAATGAAGAGAATTCCGGCTAAGCCGCCAACCCAGAGTGAAAGTGCAACGACGTGCGTTACTAGCGCACCGATTGCCAAGCTGTGAGACCCATTAGAAGCAGCGTGGCTCTGGAATATCGGTGCAATTAATGACAAGAGCGCAACGCCAGTAAAAATGATGAGTGGAAGAACCCGTTTAATAAGCGGAAGTGCGACAGTCAGAAGAGCCAGACCAATCATCTGGAAGAACATCGACTTGCCCAGATCGGTCTGTGTTAAGTACGAATTGAGTGTGGTGCTATCAAGTGCCTCACCGTTGAGAATGTCGCGAACTTTAAAGATAACTGCAAAAAAGGATGTCAGAAACCAGAGCATCGCTAATA
>CALJUA010000044.1 GCA_937975715.1 uncultured Candidatus Planktophila sp. | reverse complement strand
GGCATGACTGCACGCCAATCCGACGTCGAGGTATTAGATGTTGCCCAGGTTCTGCTTAAAAATATTGACCGCTCATAAGAAAGATTCTTGATTCGGCGCTAACAATCGCGCCTAGAATCAAAATCTTTCTTTAACGCAACTTTCCAGAACCTGCCAACATCTTCGTGATCAAATAACCGCCGATAAGGCCGCCTAGGTGGGCGCGCCAGTCGACGCCGCCGATGGTAAAGCCGATTGCAAAGTTAATACCGACGATTGCGTAAATGCTCTTTGCCTCAACGCCTAAGTACTTCTCTGCTGCGATAAATGCACCGAAGAGCCCAAATACAGCTCCAGATGCACCGATTGAGTAGCTGGTGGGTGACATAAAGAATGCAGATGTCAGTGATCCTGCGAGGAGTGAAACAAGGAAGATAAGAAAGAACTTGCCCTTACCGAAAACGTATTCGAGTGGAGTTCCGAGTTGGTGCAGAACCATCATGTTGAAAGCTAGGTGGAATGGGAGTGTGCTTGAGGTGTCATGCAAAAGTGCGACAGTAAAGAGTCGGTACCACTCGTTGGTGTATTTAAGGTAATCAATATTTCCAAGTGCCAAGGTATTGATAATTGAGGAATCTATGAGCTCCCAAAGATAGGAGCCACAGATCACCGTTATCAGCGTGAGAACGGCGCTCTGTGGCTTCTTCATATGAAACTACTTATGCGATTGTGACGCTGTTGATGACAACAGGTGTTACTGGCTTATCTTGTGCGCCTGTTGGTGTTGATTCAATCTTGTCTACAACTGCCTGTGATGCTGCATCTTTTACTTCACCGAAGATTGTGTGCTTGCGGTTAAGCCATGTTGTTGGTGCAGATGTAATGAAGAACTGTGAACCGTTTGTATTTGGTCCTGAGTTTGCCATTGCAAGGATGTATGGGCGATCGAACTGGAGCTCACCGTGGAACTCGTCAGCGAATGAATAACCTGGACCACCAAATCCCTGACCAAGTGGGTCGCCGCCCTGAATCATGAAGCCGCTGATGACACGATGGAAAATTGTTCCGTCGTAGAGCTTCTCTGTTGTCTTCTTACCTGTGCGTGGATCAGTCCACTCTTTTGCACCTGTTGCGAGTTCTACAAAGTTTGCAACTGTCTTTGGCGCGTGATCTGGGAACAACTCGATAACGATGTCACCGAGAGTTGTATGCAAAGTTGCTGTTGTCATTAATCAATCTCATTTCGCTTAGTGCGGATTACCGTGAGTAAGGCCTGAATCTTAATATCCACAGGTGCATTCGGAGAAATCAAAAGCTGAACGGCGCTTATGTACCTTCGCCTCATTGACCGAGAATTACGTTTGTAGCTACAATGTAGCTACATTCAAAGGAGATTCAGATGGCACAAGATTCGGTTGTACGTGCTCGTATAGACGAGAAGACAAAAATCAAAGCTGCCAAAGTTTTCGCTGAATGTGGATTGACCACGTCCGACGTAATTCGAATCATGTTGACTCGAGCTGCACAGGAGAAGGCAATCCCTTTCTCTATCCATACACCTAACAAAATTACTCAAAAGGCAATTAAAGATGCCCAAAAAGGTAAGGTGTTTAAGGCTAAGGATATTGAAGAGTTGCTCAACCAATTGAGTGCGTGAACTTCTATACACATCGCGATTTAGGAAAGATCTCCGCAGAGAGCTCAAGGATCCTCGAAATAAGAATCTTGCTAGTGAGCTGAAATTCCTCTTTGATTTACTTGTAAATGAAGTGCCTATTCCACAAGAGTTTCATGAGCATCAACTTAAAGGAAATTACATCGGTCACTTTGAATCTCATTTACGCCCGGATTTGCTCATAATTTACAGATTTGTTGAACCTAATGAATTGATTGCTATTCGCCTCGGAAGTCACGCAGATCTATTTTAGAAGTCAGTGAGTTTTATAAGTTTGTGATTCTTGGGCAAGTTTGCATAATCCCACTGAATCTTCTTCGACTTCGTTAGCCAACGCTTGATTACAGTCTTTCTAATCTCTTCTCGGCGCTCGAAGATTGCTCCTGCTGCTTTGTACTTTCCTGTTGCAATAAGTTGTTGTTCATCGAAGTCTTGTCCGCTCCAAAAAAGAAGTTCAACTCCAGCCTTCTTCTTGCTATAACCAGTTACAGGGTTTCCGTTAATGAACCAGACGGGAGCACCATGCCAAACCTTCCCTTCGGCTTTAGTGAGAGTTGTATCGATGATCTCTAGAAGTGAATCGCAAATTTCACGGGAAGTTTTATCGAGTGCCTTGCTATATGCGGCAATATCTTTCGGAACGCTCATGGTTGAAAGCGTATGGTGGAAAGCAAAAAACCCGCCACATGTGACGGGTTCTTCAGTGGAGACCAGGGGAATCGAACCCCTAACCCCCGCCTTGCAAAGGCGGTGCTCTACCAATTGAGCTAGGTCCCCGTTGTTAGTGCGGGGTGGGCCTAGATGGACTTGAACCATCGACCTCTTCCTTATCAGGGAAGCGCTCTAACCGGGCTGAGCTATAGGCCCGCAGATAAACTTTCGTTCATTTGCAGAATGCGTAGATTACTTGATTTTCACCAAGTAGCCAAAACGCGTTTCCCTCTAGCTACAGGCGCAGACAGTACTACTTTTCTTCAGAAATCTCATCTTCCCGGCTGCGAGTGACGGTCAAAAGGGTCGCACCTTCGTCAAGATTGACGAGGCGAACGCCCATTGAGTCACGGCCGGTCTGGCGGATCTCTGAAGCTTGTGTGCGCATCACAGTGCCTGCGCTGGTGATTGCAAGGATTTCATCGGTATCGACGAGAACTAAGGCAGAGACGAGAGATCCGCGAGAATCTTCATCGATCTTTGCTGCCTTGATTCCGATACCGCCGCGGCCTTGAAGTCGGTACTCCTCGATCGGAGTCTTCTTTCCATAGCCGCCATCGGTTGCTGTAAAGACAAATGAGTTTTCGCCATCAACACGTGACATAGTCAGAAGTTCGTCACCTGCACGGAACTTCATTCCGATAACGCCAGATGTTGAACGTCCCATTGAACGCAATGATTCATCGTTGCAGACAAAGCGAACTGACATCGCCTTACGAGATACGAGAAGAATTTCATCACCATCTGCTGCCAGTGTTGCAGAGACAACTTCATCATCGCCCTTCAGATTGATTGCAATCAAGCCACCGGTGCGAGGTGAGTCGTACTCGATTAAAGGAGTCTTCTTAATGAGTCCACCCTTAGTTGCAAGAATCAAGAATGGTGCTGCGTTGTAATCCTTAAACGACAAGACCTGTGCAATTGTCTCTTCCGGCTTGAAGGCGAGAAGGTTTGCCACATGCTGACCGCGAGCATCGCGACCTGCATCAGGAAGTTCGTGCACCTTTGCGCGATAGACGCGGCCTTGGTTGGTAAAGAACAATAACCAGTCATGAGTAGAGGCGACGAAGAAGTGATCGACGACGTCATCTTGCTTGAGTGATGCACCCTTTACTCCGCGGCCACCGCGACGCTGTGACTTGTACAAATCAGCTGCGGTGCGCTTTGAATATCCGCCACGAGTAATGGTGACAACAACATCAGAATCTGGAATCAAATCTTCTGCAGAGAAGTCACCTTCAGATGCAACAAGCTGTGTGCGACGCTCGTCGCCGTACTTGGTGACCAAATCTGAAAGCTCTGTCTTCACAATTTCACGCTGTTTTGCCTCTGATGCCAAGATCGCATTGAGTTCAATGATGTCAGCCATCAGACCTTCGTACTCATCATTGATCTTCTGGCGTTCCAAAGCAGCAATACGGCGAAGCTGCATATCCAAAATTGCATTGGCCTGAACTTCATCGACATCGAGAAGTTTCATCAAGCCGGTGCGCGCTTCTTCAGGTGTCTTTGAAGCGCGGATAAGAGCGATAACAGCATCGAGAGCGTCTAGTGCCTTGAGATATCCCTTGAGGATATGTGCGCGCTTCTCTTTTTCAACGAGGCGGAATTTGGTGCGGCGGACAATGACTTCAATCTGGTGCTCGATGTAGTACTTGATGAATTCATCAAGTCGCAGTGTGCGTGGTACGCCATCAACGAGAGCCAACATGTTGGCACCGAATGTGTCCTGCAACTGAGTCTGCTTATACAAGTTATTGAGAACAACTTTAGGAATAGCAGAGGTCTGAAGAACGATGACCAGGCGCTGGCCAAGACGCTCGTTACCTTCATCGCGCACATCTGCGATGCCCTTGATCTTGCCATCCTTAACAAGCTCGGCAATCTTCAAAGCTAAGTTATCTGGGTTAACTTGGTATGGAAGTTCGGTGACAACTAGACACGTGCGCTTATTGATTTCTTCGACATTTACAACTGCGCGCATCGTGATGGATCCACGACCTGTGCGATATGCATCTTCGATTCCACCGCGGCCGACAATCAGACCCTTTGTTGGGAAATCTGGACCTTTAACGACGGTCAAAAGATGTGCGAGAAGTTCTTCTGTTGGTTGATCTGGGTGTTCGAGTGTGTAGATAACTGCTTCGCCGATTTCGCGAAGGTTATGTGGCGGAATATTTGTCGCCATACCCACTGCGATACCGGCAGAGCCATTAACGAGCAGATTAGGAAAACGTGAAGGCAGTACATCTGGCTCTTGTGAGCGGCCGTCATAGTTAGGCGAGAAATCAACGGTATCTTCATCAATATCGCGCATCATCTCCATCGCCAAAGGCGCAAGACGAGCTTCGGTATAACGCATCGCTGCAGCTGGATCGTTGCCGGGAGAACCGAAGTTTCCGTTTCCGTCGATCAATGGATAACGCAGTGACCAAGGCTGAGCCAATCGGACCACAGAGTCATAGATCGCAGTGTCACCGTGTGGGTGGTAATTACCCATGACGTCACCGACGATACGAGATGACTTGTAGTAACCCTTATCTGGACGGTATCCCGCATCAAACATCGCATACAAGACACGGCGATGAACTGGCTTAAGTCCATCACGAATATCTGGAAGTGCGCGACCGACAATGACAGACATCGCATAGTCGAGATAGCTGCGCGCCATCTCAACTTGGAGGTCAACCGTTTCAATGCGGTCGTATGTTGCGCCAGATGAATCGGCTGCGGTTATTTTCTCGTCGCTCATTAGATATCCAAGAACCTAACATCCTTAGCGTTGCGCTGAATAAATGCGCGACGCTTCTCTACATCTTCGCCCATCAAAACTGAGAACAAGTCATCGGCTGCTGCCGCATCATCGAGTGTGACGCGGATAAGTACGCGGTGATCTGGGTCCATCGTTGTATCCCACAGCTCCTTAGCTGGCATCTCACCGAGACCCTTAAATCGCTGGATACCGTCATCCTTAGGAAGACGCTTGCCGGCTTCGATGCCATCTTTAATCATCGCATCACGTTCGCGATCGCTAAATGCATACTCGACCTCATCCTTGCCAGACCACTTCAACTTATAGAGCGGTGGCTGTGCGAAGTAGACGAATCCATTCTCAATCAACGGGCGCATAAAGCGGAAGAGCAATGTCAGTAGAAGTGTACGGATGTGCTGACCGTCAACGTCAGCATCAGCCATCAAAATAATCTTGTGATAGCGCAGCTTTTCGATATCAAAGTCATCGTGAACGCCGGTACCGAGCGCAGTAATCAGCGCCTGTACTTCGTTGTTCTGGAGCACGCGATCGATACGCGCCTTTTCAACATTGAGAATCTTTCCTCTGATAGGAAGAACAGCCTGGTTGCGAGAATCGCGACCACCCTTTGTTGATCCACCCGCTGAATCTCCCTCAACGATATAGAGCTCGCACTTTGCAGGATCAGTCCACTGGCAATCAGCGAGCTTTCCTGGCATTCCACGGCCTTCTAGCAAACCCTTGCGATTACGCGCTAAATCACGTGCTTTTCGCGCTGCTACACGAGCAGATGCCGCATCAATCGACTTGCGAATGATGTCTTTGCCTTCTTGTGGGTTTTGTTCAAACCACGCAGTCAATTGTTCGTTAACAATCTTCTGTGTAAATGATTTTGCTTCAGTATTACCAAGTTTTGTCTTTGTCTGTCCTTCAAACTGTGGCTCGCCAAGTTTGATTGAAACAATTGCAGTCAGACCTTCACGAACATCATCACCGGTAAGGCGATCTTCTTTCTTCTTAATTAAGCCTTGTTCTTCAGCAAACTTATTGACAACAGATGTTAGTGCGGTACGGAATCCTTCTTCGTGTGTTCCACCTTCATGTGTGTGAATTGTGTTGGCGAAGGTGTAAACAGATTCAGAGAAACCTTGGTTCCACTGCATTGAAACTTCAAGTGATAAACGCGCCTTTGTATCTTCAGCTTCGATTGCGATAACTGACTTGTGGAGCTCGCCGCGAGTGGAATTAAGGTGCTTTACAAAGTCAGTGATTCCGCCTGCATATTGATATCGAACCGAGAGCTGCTCGCCTTTTTCATCAACATGGCCTTCACGCAAATCTGTAAGTGACAAGATAAGTCCCTTATTAAGAAATGCCATTTCGCGAAAACGTGTAGAGAGAACTTCAAACGAGAAATCAACTGTCTCGAAAATTTCAGGTGATGGCCAGAACTGAATTGTTGTTCCGGTTTCAGTTGTTGCTTCACCTTTTTTAACAGGAGCAGTCGGAACACCGAGCTTGTACTCCTGTGTCCAGATAAATCCATCGCGCTTTACCTTTGCAGATAAATCTGTTGAGAGCGCGTTAACAACTGAAGAACCAACACCGTGGAGACCACCAGAGACCGAGTAGCCACCATCTCCGAACTTTCCACCTGCGTGCAAAACGGTAAGTACAACTTCGAGAGCTGGTTTCTTTTCGACTGGGTGGATATCAACAGGGATACCGCGACCGTTATCGATTACTTGCAGCGAACCATCTGCCATCAAAGTGACTTGGATTTCGGTGCAATAACCAGCGAGCGCCTCATCGACTGCGTTATCGACGATCTCGTAGACGAGGTGGTGGAGGCCGCGTTCGCCGGTCGAGCCGATATACATACCTGGGCGCTTGCGGACAGCCTCGAGGCCTTCCAGGACGGTGATCGAAGAGGCGTCGTAGCCCTGCTTCTTCTCAGTCATCACGCCTCCATTGGCTAAAAGCTAAATCGGCCCTAGGGGCCTTAGAAGCCCGATTTACTCGGGCTAGGCAATTATCCTAGTGGTAAATCCCACCTGTAAATACCGCCAAAAGCCTTAGGCGGCAGAAATCGCCAACTTTTAGCCCGCGCTCTAAGGTTCCCTGCGGGGTGACCGGATTTTCCACGCGTAAAAGCCCTCCCCGTCCATTCCCGCTCCATTCTCAGCTAACCCACAGCATTGAGCGCGACTATTAAGCCATGGCCACAGAAAATTCAGGAAACCGCATCCTCGTCGTCGACGATGAGACCAGTATCAGCGACCTCATCGCTACCTCACTGAAGTTCGTCGG
>CALJUA010000043.1 GCA_937975715.1 uncultured Candidatus Planktophila sp. | reverse complement strand
TCGACGATGAGACCAGTATCAGCGACCTCATCGCTACCTCACTGAAGTTCGTCGGTTTCGATGTGCGCACTGCAGCAAGTGGATCGCAAGCGCTGGCGATCGCAGAGGAGTTCAAGCCGCACGCGATGATTCTCGATGTCATGTTGCCCGATCTCGATGGCTTTGAAGTCTGTCGCCAGATTCGCAATGAAGGTCATCAACTTGGAGTTCTCTTCCTCACTGCAAAAGATGAGATGAAAGATAAAGTCCAAGGCTTAACAATCGGTGGCGATGACTACATGACAAAACCATTTAGCCTTGAAGAACTTGTTGCACGTTTGAAAGCTCTACTGCGCCGCATCGGAGTTGTTGAGCAAACAATCGATGATGAGAAGATTTCATTTGCAGATCTTGAACTCAATGAAGCAACACATGAAGTTCGCCGTGCAGGAAATCTCATCGAGCTATCCCCTACAGAATTCACTTTGCTTCGCTACCTACTTATTAACGCAGATCGCGTCGTATCTAAGGCACAGATTCTCGATCACGTCTGGGATTATGACTTCGGCGGAGACGCAGGAATCGTTGAAACTTATATTTCGTACCTCCGTAAGAAGATTGATATTTACGAACCAGCGCTCATTCACACGGTGCGCGGTGTTGGCTACCGTCTACGTATTGTTCCTTCAAAGTAATGGCATATTCCATGAAGAGTCCGTTTACACATTGGTCGTTGCAAGCTCGACTAATTCTCGGGGTCGTACTTCTGACTGCCATTGGATTTGTCGCTTCAAGTTTTGTAGCACAGACCGCATTAAGGGATTACCTTCTTAATCAGGTAGATACAGAGCTCAATAACATTGCACGAGAGACCCTGCCGCGCATCGCTCAATCCGGAATTGAGCGCAATGAAAGATATATTCCACCACTTCGCGGCGATGGTCGTGAGCATGAAGAGAATGAAACTTCGTTAGGACCTCTCCGTCGCATCCCTACAGCTACCTCTGTAACGCTCTTTGATGCCAACGGCGTTGTACAAGGTGAAGTAGGTGGCGATTTAAACTCCTCTTCTCTTAGCGCTGTGCTTGAAGAATTCGACCTTGGCGATGCTGTAGAGGTGGGAGATAAGCCCTTTACTGCATCAGAAGATGGTGAGTCTTATCGCGCAATTGCTGTTGTACTTCCTGATCAGAGCGGTGTCGTGGTCGCAGGTAAGTCGCTGACTGATCTTGAAATGACGATTAATAAGTTGCGATATTTCTTTCTTTTTATTGGATTAATGCTCTTACTTCTGATTGCACTTGCTGCTCGCACGATGATTAAAATTAGTATGAAACCTCTTGAGGCAGTTGAGGTTACTGCGGAGCAGATTGCTTCCGGAGATCTCTCTGCGCGTATGCCAGATGCCAACCCGCATACAGAAGTTGGTCGTTTAGTGACATCACTCAACTCAATGTTGAGTCGAATTGAATCTTCATTTGCTGCACGCACTGAGTCAGAAAATAAACTTCGTCGTTTTGTTGCCGATGCTTCACACGAACTTCGTACACCGCTTACAGCTATTCGTGGATTCTCAGAGCTCTATCGCCAAGGTGCAGTTTCTGGTGAAGAGCCAACACGCGAACTATTAGGGCGTATTGAGGGTGAATCAAAGCGAATGGGTTCACTTGTTGAAGATTTACTTCTCCTCGCTCGCCTTGATCAAGCGCGCGAGATGGAGTCAAAGCCGGTCAATCTGGTCGAAATTGTGGAATCAGCGGTCGCCTCTGCACGCGCTGCAGGTCCAGAGCATCATGTGGCCTTTACTCCTGAAATAGATGAACTCTTTGCGCTCGGTGATGAAGCTCGTATTCATCAAGTCGTTGCAAACCTTCTTGCCAATGCTCGTGCACATACGCCTGCTGGAACAAAGATTGGAGTTTCAATTCAGCGCGATAGCGATGGAATTCGCATTGCAGTGTCAGATGACGGTCCAGGGTTATCGACTGAAGATCAAGAGAAAATCTTTGAACGTTTCTATCGCGCAGATCCTTCACGTGTTCGAGTCGATGGCGAAGGAAGTGGCTTAGGTCTTTCTATCGTGGACGCAGTGATGAAAGCCCACGGTGGCACTGTCTCTGTAGATTCAGAGCTCGGTAAGGGTGCAACCTTTACCTTGTTCTTCCCTATCGCTTCTTAATTACTGAGCAGGGCCGAGAGATTCCATTGCGCGCAGAGTTGCGATGCGCTCTTCAATCGGTGGGTGGGTACTAAATAATTTCGAGACAGACTTTCCATCGAGTGGAGACTCAATCCAGATATGCGCCACGGCGTTTGATTGCTGACGCACAACCGTTGTATCTGATGCCAGCACCTCAAGTGCTTTGCGAAGGCCAGCTGGGTTGCGGGTAAATTGAACTGCAGTCGCATCGG
>CALJUA010000042.1 GCA_937975715.1 uncultured Candidatus Planktophila sp. | reverse complement strand
GATGCATTCGTTCACTCGTTCCACATCGTCTTCCTCGTTGCAGCACCAGTTGTTGCAGTCGGATTCTTTGTGGCGCTCTTCTTGCGCGAGACACCTCTTCGCACAACTGAAGATTATGCAGCTGCACGCAATGAAGCAGCTGGCGAGGCGCTCGGGTAATTTTTACCTCACTTAAAGCCAGGAACCCCCTTCGCGAATTTCCTCGTGAAGTTGGGGTTCTTGTCTTTGCCTCTTTCTTTGTTGCAGTGGGCTTTGGAATCATTGCTCCTACCCTGCCGCTCTTTGCTCGATCATTCGGAGTAAATAACGCACAGGTCGGTTCAATTATCTCTGCCTTTGCACTTGCTCGTTTTGCAAGTGGGCTTATCTCAGGAAAGCTCGTCGATATTTTCGGCGAAAGACTTGTCTATTCCATCGGAATTGGCTTCGTTGCAATTTCATCTGCAGCTGCCGCGATGGCTCAGTCCTATTCACAGCTACTTCTCTTCCGCGCAGCTGGAGGTCTAGGCTCATCGATGTTCTCTGTCGCAGCTGGTTCGCTCTTGCTTCGCGTCACAGCAGATCATCAACGAGGTCGAGCACAATCCCTCTACAACGGTTCATTTCTTATTGGAATGGTTGGCGGACCTGTAGTTGGCGGCGCATTATCCGCCTTCTCGCTCCGCGCACCGCTTGCGATCTACGCGGTATTGCTAGCTATCTCGAGCATCTCTGCGGGGCTCTTGCTCCGCGGATCGCATCTGGCCGCAAAGCCTGAAGGTAAAGTTGAAAAGACTTCTGTGATGGAAGCGCTTCGCCTTAAGCCCTATCGGATTGCACTTGCAATCTCCTTTAGTACAGGTTTTATTCTCTTCGGAATGGGGCGTTCGATCGTTCCTCTCTTTATGGTTGAAGAGATGAAGGTCTCTACAACCTACATGGGCGTTGGTTTTACATTGGCCTCAATAGCTAATGGCTTACTTCTACTGCGCGCAGGGCGACTCTCTGACGAGAAGGGTCGCCGTTTTGTGGCGATTGTTGGCTCTTCAGCGCTCTTTATCTCTACAGCACTTCTCCTCTTTACAGTCCAAGCTTGGATCTTTATGCCCGCCATGATCTTCTCTGGGATCGCAGGTGCTTATCTATCAACGGTTCCAGGCAGTCTGGTGGGAGATGTCCTCAAAGGCAAAGGCGGTCAGGTCATTGCGGTCATGCAGATGTCTGGTGACTTTGCGGCGATGGTTGCACCCGTCTTGTTAGGTGCAATTTCAGATGCAGGTGGGTTTAGACCTGCATTTATCCTTGCCACAATCTTGATGGCAGC
>CALJUA010000041.1 GCA_937975715.1 uncultured Candidatus Planktophila sp. | reverse complement strand
AGTGCTGCTCCACGTATTGCGTGAGACAACGAGACCGAGAGGACGCGTTGCATCGCTGAATTAACGTCCGAGAATCTCGCGCATTAAGCGCGCAGTTTCGCTAGGAGTTTGTCCAACCTTGACGCCAGCTGCTTCAAGAGCATCTTTCTTAGCCTGCGCTGTTCCTGAAGAGCCAGAGACAATCGCGCCAGCGTGGCCCATTGTCTTTCCTTCAGGAGCGGTAAAGCCTGCAACGTAACCGACAACAGGCTTCTTCACATACTCTGCAATAAATGCAGCAGCGCGCTCTTCAGCATCTCCACCGATTTCACCAATCATGACGATTGCTTCAGTCTCTGGATCATCCTGGAATGCGCGAAGGCAATCGATATGGGTTGTTCCGATAACTGGATCTCCACCGATTCCAACCGCTGTTGAGAATCCGATGTCGCGGAGTTCGTACATCATCTGATAAGTAAGTGTTCCTGACTTTGAGACGAGTCCAATAGGGCCCTTCTTTGTAATGTCAGCCGGAATGATTCCGACGTTTGACTGCTCTGGGCTGATAAGTCCTGGGCAGTTAGGTCCGATGATCTGAGTTGTTCCGGACTTCAATGAATATGCATAGAAGTATGCAGAGTCATGAACTGGAATTCCTTCAGTAATAACAACGACCAAAGGCATCTTTGCATCGATTGCATCGATAACAGCTGCCTTTGCAAACTTAGGTGGAACGAAGACAACAGAAACATTTGCACCCGTTGCGGCCATCGCCTCAGCAACTGTGTTGAATACAGGCAATGATGTTCCGTCGATATCGACAACTTGGCCACCCTTGCCTGGTGTAACTCCACCGACAACCTTTGAGCCTGATGCCAACATGCGACGAGTGTGCTTTGTTCCTTCAGAACCTGTCATACCCTGAACGATGATCTTGCTGGAAGAGTTAATAAAGATTGACATTACTTTGCCGCCAATTCTGCAGCGCGTGATGCTGCTCCATCCATAGTCTCTGCCTGCTCAACCAGTGGGTGGTTTGCAGCGTTCAAAATTGCGCGTCCTTCAAGGACATTATTGCCATCGAGTCGAACAACGATGGGCTTTGTTGCCTTATCGCCGAGAAGCTCGAGAGCCTGAACGATTCCGTTTGCAACAGCATCGCATGCGGTGATTCCACCGAAGACGTTAACAAAAACGCTCTTCACATCTGGATCGCCGAGAATGATTGAGAGTCCATCTGCCATTACCTGTGCAGATGCTCCGCCTCCGATATCGAGGAAGTTTGCTGGACGCATTCCACCGAACTTCTCGCCAGCGTATGCAACAACGTCGAGAGTCGACATCACAAGTCCCGCACCGTTACCGATGATTCCAACCTGACCGTTATCGAGCTTGACGTAGTTAAGACCCTTAGCCTTCGCTGCTTCTTCAAGAGCATTTGCTGTTGCTGTATCAACCAAAGCTGCGTGATCTGGCTGACGGAAATCTGCATTCTCGTCGAGTGAGACTTTGCCATCGAGAGCGATGATGCGACCGTCTTCAGTCTTTACCAATGGATTAACTTCAACGAGAGTTGCATCCTCTGATTGGAATGTCTCCCATAACTTCACAAGTACATCAGCAACCTGATCAGCAACATCTGCTGGGAACTGTGCCTGAGTAATAATCTTGGTAGCGAGCGCCTTATCAATTCCATCGACTGCACTTACTGGAACCTTTGCAAGCTTTTCAGGAGTTGTATGTGCGACTTCTTCGATATCCATTCCGCCGGCAACAGATGCCATGACCAGGAATGTGCGATTTGAGCGATCGAGAAGAATTGAAATGTAGTACTCATCAACAATCGGAGCTGCTTGAGCGATCATCACCTTGTGAACAGTGTGACCCTTGATATCCATACCGAGAATTGCTGATGCCTTTTCAAATGTATCTGCTGCATCTACTGCAAGCTTTACTCCGCCAGCCTTGCCGCGTCCACCAACTTTTACCTGCGCCTTAACGACGACCTTTCCACCCATATCAGCTGCTGCATCGCGAGCTGCTTCTGGTGTTGTTGCCACTGCGCCCTTAAGAACTGGGACGGTGTGCTTTTCAAAGAGATCGCGTGCTTGATATTCGTAGAGATCCACTCATGGCTCCTTAACGCTTCGGGTGAAAGATACTGGGGTAATCCTAAACCCGCGAGATAGCCCTCTTTTACAGCGGAGTCACTGGGGCGTAGCGCAGCAAGAGGCGCTTATCGCCATATGCGCCGAAGTTAATAGTCGCCTCAGATTTATCGCCCACACCCGCAACGGCAACTACGGTGCCGAGGCCGAATGTGTCATGTGACACACGTTGGCCAATCTCAAGAACCATGGCAGATGAAACCTTGCCTGTCGCTCGTGGAGGTGGCGCAGTTGCAACACGTGATTTACGAACGGCGCTCGATGATGTGTATGAAGGTTTGCCTTCGTTCTTCCACTCAATCAACGTCGAAGGAATCTCATCGAGGAAACGTGATGCAGGGTTGTACTTCGGTGTTCCAAAAGTTAAACGGTACTCAGCTCGTGAAATATATAGACGCTTTTCGGCGCGAGTGAGTCCGACGTATGCAAGGCGACGTTCTTCTTCAATTTCTTTGGGGTCATCAAATGTTCGTGCATGAGGGAAGATTCCATCTTCCATGCCTGTAAGAAAGACTGTAGGAAATTCCAAACCTTTAGCAGTGTGAAGCGTCATCAGAGTGACGACTCCCCCGTGATCTTCTCCATCAGGAATCTCATCAGCATCTGCGACGAGTGAAACTTTCTCAAGGAAGCCACCGAGAGAGATGACTTCATCTTCGCCGAGCTCTTCGAAGTCGCGCTCTTCATATTCGATAGATGCCGATACGAGTTCTTGAAGGTTCTCTACGCGGACTTCATCTTGAGGGTCGGTGCTGGATGAAAGTTCTTTCAATAAACCAGACTGCTCGAGAGCGGCTTCAATGATCGTTGATGGCTTTGTATTTACTTCGACAAGCACTGCAAGTGCGGAGATCATGTTGGTGAAATCGCTAATGGATTGGGATGCCTTATTAGGCACTCCCGTTGCCTCGCGGACTCGCAAAAGCGCATCCCAGAACGAAATGCCTTGCGCCTGGGCAAAGAGATCTACCTCTTCTAACGCCCTATCGCCGATACCGCGCTTAGGGAAGTTAATGATGCGGCGCAGTGAAACCTCATCGGTTGGATTCGCCAGCACTCGAAGATAAGCGAGCAAATCCTTTACTTCTTTGCGTTCGTAGAATCGAAGGCCACCGACAACTTTGTATGGCACAGCAGCGCGCATAAAGACTTCTTCGAAGACACGAGACTGAGCGTTAGTGCGATAGAAAACAGCAGTGTCTCCCGGCTTAGAAACATCTCTATCCTGCAGTGCACGAACCTCGTTCTTTACGAATTCGGCTTCATCATATTCAGATTCTGCAACGTAGCCCACAAGAGGTGCCCCTGCACCAGAATCTGACCAAAGGTTCTTCTCTTTGCGAGATTCGTTCTGCGAGATAACGGCATTTGCGGCAGAGAGGATATTTTGAGTTGAGCGGTAGTTCTGCTCGAGAAGAACAGTCTTTGCATTCGGATAATCAACTTCGAATTGCAAGATATTTCTGATTGTTGCGCCACGGAAGCCGTAGATAGATTGATCGGCATCTCCAACAACACAAAGTTCGGCAATAGGGAAACTATCGGTGCCGTCTCCGGTGAGCTCTTTTACCAATTGATATTGAGCATGGTTGGTGTCCTGGTACTCATCGACCAGGATGTGGCGAAAACGTGATCTAAAGCGAGCCTTCGCTTCTGGGAACTTCTGCAGAACCTCAACAGTCTTCATAATCAGATCATCGAAGTCCATGGCATTGGCTTGCTTAAGGCGTTTTTCATACATCGTATAAACATCTGCTGCAATGGTGTCGAACTGATTAGTGGCCTTGCTCAAGAATTCATATGGAGTCTGAAGCTCGTTCTTGGCATTAGAGATAATGTTTTGGAACTGGCGTGCTGGATATCGCTTGGAATCCAAATTAAGTGTTTCGCAGACCTTCTGAATCAGCTTCTGAGAATCTGCAGAGTCATAGATTGAGAAGGTTGAGTTATAGCCAAGACGTTCGACCTCTTGTCGCAATAAGCGCACACATGCAGAGTGGAAGGTAGAAACCCACATGGATTTAGCGATAGGTCCCACCAGCTCGGTAACGCGCTCTTTCATCTCGCCCGCAGCCTTATTGGTAAAGGTAATAGCCAAGATTTCATAAGGCTTTACACCGCGACGGGCCATCAAATAAGCAATGCGACGAGTAAGAACTCGAGTCTTTCCAGATCCAGCACCTGCCACGACAAGAAGAGGTGTGCCTGCATGCGCTACAGCTTCTTGCTGCTGCGGGTTGAGGCCCTCTAATAATTCGTCGTTAGCGTGCATGGCGGGGAGTCTAATAGGCTTGACCCCATGGAACCGATTACAGATTCTGAAATCAAGCGCGTCCTTGTCGTAAATGCCCACCCTGATGACTCTGACTTCGGAGCATCAGGAACGATTGCTCAGTGGGTAGCTAAAGGCATTGAGGTCAGTTACGTCCTCTGCACCAATGGCGATCAAGGTGGAGAAGAATCTGGATACAGCAAGGAAGAGATGCCAGCGGTGCGCCAGCGCGAACAACGCGCCGCATGTGCAGCACTTGGCGTCAAAGATGTCACATTCCTCAATTATGTTGATGGACATCTAGAACCAACACTTGAACTTCGTAAAGATATTGTCCGCCAGATTCGTCGCGTACAACCTGATCGAATCTTGTGCCAGTCGCCAGAGCGCAATTGGGATCGCATCGGTGCAAGCCACCCAGATCACTTAGCTGCAGGTGAAGCAACTATTCAAGCTGTCTATCCCGATGCTCGTAATCCATTTGCATTTACGGACTTACTTGAGAATGAAGGTCTTCAGCCTTGGAAGGTAAAGGAAGTCTGGATGCAGGGACATACCCACCCTGATCACTTTGTAGATATCACCGATACATTCCACTTCAAGATTGCAGCTCTCAAAGAGCACGCATCACAGACCGGCCATATGGAAAATCTCGAGCAGATGCTGCGCGAGTGGGGTCAGCGCAATGCAGGCGTTGGTGAACTTCCTGAAGGTCGTATCGCTGAAGCTTTTAAAATCGTAAATACAAACTAGATTTTATTTAGCTGAAGCTTTGACGATCTCAACCATTTGGATTGGGAATCCGTCGCCAGCGTAATACTTCTGATTGCCTTCTTGCTGATATGCGCCAACAACTGCAATCTTCTTCACGAGGTCTAGACCCTTTGTGATCTTGCCCCAGATTGTGTAGTTAGGTCCGAGCTGAGTATCGGCGTAGACCAAGAAGAACTGTGAACCATTGGTGCCAGGTCCTGAGTTAGCCATAGCGACTGTTCCTGCAGGGTAATTCTTTGCACCGGCGGCAGGAAGGTTTTCATCTTTATAGCCCTTCCACCCTGTTGGTGAACCACTGCCTGAAGCAGTTGGGTCTCCACATTGAAGGACAAAGAGTCCCTCAGTTGTAAGTCGATGGCAAAAAGAATTATTAAAATAATTGGCATTTGCAAGCACGCTCATATTCGTCACTGTTTGAGGCGCCTTTGAATTTAGGGCGATCACGATTTCACCACAATTGGTAGTCAATGTGAATGCCTTTGCGAGCTTCTTCGCAGGGGCAGTTGGCTGCTTTACCTTTGCTGGAGTATGAGCTGTTGCGGTGGGTGTCTTACATCCGGGTACTGAAATTGGTCTTTCAGCCGCAAAAGATGAAGGTGCCAAAATTAGTGTCAATACGAGGGCAGCGAGAATCGCAGAGATCTTCTTCATTATGACTTTCCTATTCCCACTCGATTGTTCCGGGTGGCTTGCTTGTGACATCGAGGACAACTCGGTTGACCTCACGGACTTCGTTGGTGATACGTGTAGAAATCTTCTCAAGTACTTCATATGGAACGCGCGACCAATCAGCGGTCATCGCATCCTCAGATGAAACAGGACGCAGAACGATTGGGTGGCCATATGTACGTCCATCACCTTGAACTCCAACGCTACGGACATCAGCAAGAAGAACAACTGGGCACTGCCAGATGCTGCGATCAAGACCTGCGGCAGAGAGTTCGGCGCGTGCAATCACATCAGCCTCACGCAAGATATCAAGACGCTCGCGTGTTACCTCGCCGATGATTCGGATACCAAGGCCAGGACCTGGGAATGGTTGGCGCCAAACGATCTCACCGGGAAGTCCGAGTTCAAGACCTACCTGGCGGACCTCATCTTTAAAGAGTGTGCGAAGGGGCTCTACCAATTTGAATTGAAGATCATCAGGTAAACCGCCAACGTTGTGGTGCGACTTGATGTTGGCAGTACCTGTTCCTCCGCCTGATTCAACTACATCTGGATAGAGGGTTCCTTGAACTAAGAATTCAACGTCTCCCCCGGCTGCAATATCGCGGGCAGCTTTCTCGAAGGAGCGGATGAATTCGCGACCAATAATCTTGCGCTTCTCTTCTGGGTCTGTGACTCCGGCAAGTGCTGATAAGAATTGTTCTACTGCATCAACAACAACTAGTTGAACACCGGTAGATGCAACGAAGTCACGCTGTACTTGTTCGGATTCCCCACTGCGCAGTAGACCGTGATCGACAAAGACACAAGTAAGTTGGTTGCCAACTGCGCGCTGAATAATCGCTGCCGCAACAGCTGAGTCAACGCCGCCAGAGAGGCCGCAGATAACGCGCTTGTCGCCAATGGTTGCCTTGGCCTTTGCAATCTCTTCCTCTGCAATATTGCTAGTCGTCCACGTCGGCTTACACCCTGCAATGTTGATCAACCAATTATTGAGAATCGCTTGGCCATGTTCTGAGTGGAGAACTTCTGGGTGAAATTGAACCCCTGCGATCTTTCCTGATGCATCTTCAAATGCTGCAATTGGAGTATCGGCAGTAGAAGCGGAAATTGAGAAACCACATGGAACTTCAGAGACGGCATCGCCATGTGACATCCAGACAGATTGCGTGGCAGGAAGACCTGCAAATAACTTTGAACCTGGCTTTACTTCAAGAGGCGTGCGACCGAATTCGGATTTACCTGTCTGTGCAACTACACCGGCAAGTGCTGCTGCCATAGTTTGAAACCCATAACAGATTCCGAAGGTTGGAATACCTAGAGCGAAGATTGCAGGGTCAACCTTCGGCGCATGATCTGCATAGACAGATGATGGGCCGCCAGACAAGATGATTGCCTCAGGGTTTTTTGCAGCGACTTCTGCTGCAGTAATCGTTGATGGAACGATCTCAGAGAAGACATGTGCTTCACGAACACGTCGTGCAATCAGCTGCGCATACTGCGCACCGAAATCAACGACTAGTACGCCGTATGGGGCGCTACTTGCCATGATGTGTCACAACATCAACGCGCTGGAATGACTTCACATCTGAGTAACCACATGTAGCCATCGCCTTGCGAAGTGCGCCGAAGAGATTCATATCGCCAGTTGAAGAATGAGAAGGTCCCACAAGAACTTCTTCCAAGGTTCCGACGGTTCCTACATTAAAGCGGCGACCGCGTGGAAGCTCTGGGTGGTAAGCCTCGGAGCCCCAATGCCACCCAAGACCTGGAGATTCGACCGCCTTAGCAAGGGCTGATCCCATCATCACGGCATCTGCGCCACATGCGATCGCCTTTGCGATATCGCCAGAGCGACCGACTGCGCCATCTGCAATAACGTGAACATAACGTCCGCCAGATTCATCTAAATATTCGCGACGAGCTGCTGCAACATCGGCGACAGCCGTTGCCATTGGAACTTCAATGCCAGTGACGGTGCGAGTTGTATGTGCTGCTCCCCCACCAAAACCGACGAGAACGCCAGCAGCGCCGGCACGCATCAAGTGAAGAGCGCCAGTTGTAGTGGCAACTCCACCAACGATGACTGGAACATCAAGCTCGTAGATAAATTTCTTCAAGTTAAGCGCTTCACCTTCAGCGCCGACGTGCTCTGCTGAAACTGTTGTTCCGCGGATTACGAAGATATCGACGCCAGCTTTGATCACAGCATCATGGAGTTCGACTGTGCGCTGTGGTGAAAGTGAAGCGGCAACCGTGACTCCCGCATCGCGAATCTGCTGGATGCGTTCTTTAATGAGCTCTGGACGAATCGGTGCAGAGTAAATCTCTTGCATGCGCTTAGTGGCATGCTTTTCTGGCATTGATGCGATCTCACCCAGCGGGATACGTGGATCGTCATATCGTGTCCACAATCCCTCAAGATTAAGAACGCCAAGTCCGCCAAGCTTTCCGATAGCAATTGCTGTCTCAGGTGAAACTACAGAGTCCATCGGTGCTGCAAGAAGTGGAAGTCCGAACTTATAGGCATCGATCTGCCAAGCAAGGCTTACCTCTTCAGGGGTACGTGTGCGACGGCTAGGAACAATTGCAATATCGTCGAAAGAGAAGGCTTGGCGTGCGCGCTTACCTGGTGCGATTTCGATCTCCACTTACGCCTTCTTTCCATAGTTCGGAGCATCAGCAACATCGAGAACATCGTGTGG
>CALJUA010000040.1 GCA_937975715.1 uncultured Candidatus Planktophila sp. | reverse complement strand
ACGAAGAATCAGATCGTGTTGTCGGTGCCCCGCAGAAAATCCGTTGGACTTACTCCGATGCCAAGGCGCTTGAAGAAGCTATCGCTCACACTCTTCATCGCACCCATGGACTAAAAGTCACCACAGTTCGCTTCTTCAACACCGTTGGCCCACGCCAGACAGGCCAATACGGAATGGTTCTTCCGCGCTTTGTGAAGCAAGCACTGAACAACGAAGACCTCACGATTTATGACGACGGATCACAGTCTCGAGTCTTCTGTCACGTTGAAGACGCAGTCCGTGCAGTTCTTGCTCTCGCTGCAGATGACTCGACTATTGGCGAGTACTACAACGTGGGCGGAGTCGGCGAGACAACAATCAAAGAACTCGCAACCAAAATCATCGAGCGCACCGGATCACAATCCAAGCTAGTCTACGTTCCTTTTACCGAGGCCTATGGAGTTGGCTTCGAAGATATGCAGCGCCGAGTTCCTGATATTTCAAAGGTCAAAGCAAAGCTGGGTTGGTCTCCAACACATACTCTCGATTCAATTATCGATAGCGTTGCAGAACACCTCAAGAAGTAATTACTTCTAACTAGAGAGTCTTTGCGCCCTTAACTTTGCCTGTTGTATCAAATACATATGGCGCACTAGCCAAGACATCTGATTGCTTCACAACATCATGCAAGGTCACAACGATTGTAATCTCTGCACCTGACAACGGTGATGAAGTTTCACCTTGCCAGTTACCAACGACATCATCGTGCCATGCAACAACTGCACCGCGCTTGCGAAGTTCTTCAATAACAATCTCTGCAGGGGTCTCGCGCACATCAGCCACATTTGGCTTATAGGCAACACCAACAACCAGAACTGATTTACCCTTCAAAGAGCCACCATTATCAGACTCAACACGATCGACAATGTAGACAGGCATTTCGAGGTTTACTTCATTCGCCCGCTCAATAAAGGTTGATGGAGCACCAAGTTGTTCAGCAACATGTGCCAGATATGTCGGATCCACAGGGATGCAATGTCCGCCCACGCCAGCAGATGGGGTGAACTTCATAAATCCATATGGCTTTGTATTCGCTGCATCCAAAGTCTCATGAACAGAAATACCCAACTTATGTGCAATCTGAGCGAACTCATTAACAAGTGCAATGTTCACCTGACGGAATGTGTTTTCAAATAACTTTGCAGATTCTGCAACTTCAGGGGATGAAACTTCCACAAGCTTGTCACAGAAAGATGAATAGAACTCTCGAGTCTTCTCTGATGCTTCAGGAGTTAACCCTGCGTAGAGACGTGGAGTGTTCTTCTGGTTGTAGTCGCCACGACCTGGATCTACGCGTTCTGGTGAAATTGCATACATATGTTCAAATTTGTTCGCGGAAAGCTTCTCAATGAGCGGCTTAATAAAGTTACGTACCGTGCCCGGGAATGAAGTTGACTCATTTATAACCAAGACTGGTCGGTCGATGTTTTCAGCAATCGTCTTGCACGCAGCCTCAATAAAAGACATATCTGGCTTTCGATCTTCAGAAAGTGGCGTCGGAACCGCAATAACAACGATGTCAGAACCCTGAATGTCCTTACCATTTGTCGTTGCTGTGTAACGTCCGTCTTTAGCCCATTTCGCGATGACTTCACTTTCAACACCTTCGATATGAGAGATTCCTTTATTTAGCTGATCCACAACACGTGGGCTTTTATCAAAACCCACCACGTGATGTTTTTCAGCTGCAAATGCGCTAATTGTTAAACCAACATAGCCTTGACCAACTATAGAAATCTTCATTTATTGTTCCAATACATCTGGGTTGAAGGGATCCAAGCGCTTCATGTTCGTGAGAGCTTCGTCTTTCTCGGTCTGAGAAGACTTACTAATTGAATAGAGCACGCGCCAGGCATCAAAGTAATTTGGGTTGAACTTAACGCCTTCTAAAGCGTACTTATAAGCCTGATCATAAAGTTTGCTATTTTCAAAGAGTAAAACTGCCTGTGCTAAACGTTGAGAATCGCGGGGAGCCAAGTACGTAGGTGTAAGAGCCGCTTCAACTTGTTGGACGTTCTGCGATTTAAGAGCACTCCGCCACTTCGCATCTGCTGCCATGGGTGGCACAGCAATGAGGGCTCCAATTACAACTCCAATTCCACCAACAAGTTGTGGGGAGAAGATGAGTTCTTTTTGTTTGAAAGATTTAGGTTTTTCAGACGATTCGGAAGCTGGGCGCGTTGCAAACTCATAAGCAACCAATGCGCCAACTGACACCCAACCCCAAATTGCAAGGCCTACTTGGTTGATGGAAATAACTGACTGCAAGTTATATGTAGCCCACACTGCAACCAATGCGACAAAGGTTCCATCAAATTCGCGTTTACGCAAAGTTACTCGGACAACTGCCCATGCACCAATTAACAATATCGCGAGATAAGAAAGTAGAAGTGGGTAACCGCCATATGCAAAGATATCGATGACAACATTATGAGACGCATTTGTGACCGTACGAGGACCTGGCAATACAGTCGCCGCATAGTTACTTCGTGCTCGACGGTACCAATCTCCATAAGAATCCATGCCGACGCCAGTAAACGGATGGTCAGATCCCATCTTCATTCCTGCAGCCCAATACTGACCTCGGAGAGAAACAGAAGTCTTGTAAATCAATGAGGTGAGTGGACCTTTTTGCAAAGCGCCGCCCAAAGCAAATGCACCTGCTATCCCTACAAGAGCTACATAAATTGATGAGAACAAGGCCCTTTTAGTTTTTCCTCTGACAAGGTAGAAACCCACAATAGCTATTCCGGCACCTGTAACTGCAAGCCCCTGAATCGCATGAGAACGCTTGATTTCATAAAGCGCAATAATTGAAAGTGCGATGAATCCGCCCCGGTATACCCATGAATGTTTTCCACTGAATGCATAGCCAAGTGTTCCCGCAATAAACATTCCGAGGAATGCAGAGATAAAGTCAGGGTTGCCAAATAGACCCAGAATGTTTCCGTAAGGGTTGTTCCAACTAATGAAATCACCAAAAGCAAGCGCCCAACCGCAATACAGAACGTTTACGGTTCCAGAGAAGAGCAGAGCCCAAACAATTCGGTCGAATGATTTCTGTGAACGTAAGAGTGTTGCACTGAGCGCCACAAGAGTTAGCAAGAAGTAAGTCACGAAACCCGTTTGGCGGCCAAAGACGCCATAGAGATTCTGTACTCGAGGTGCTTCGCTGCTAAGTACTGAATTGAGTCCTGCAAGGATGAAGAGTGATGAGACAATTACAACGGCTTTGGACGTTGCCCACAATTCCTTAAGGCCATAGACAAAGGCAATGGAAAAGACTCCAAGGGAAACGCATCCTGCAGCAAAGAGCTTTGTAACGTTCACAGGATCAGTTACTGAGTCTGTCACTAAGAATAAAGTCGTGAATGGAACTCCGATAAAGAGAAAAAGCGATATTGTCTTTTCAACGGTCTTATTCAACATGTGCCAATCTTAACTATAGAAAGGCCGAAACCCGGCTCCTCGTGAGGCGGATTCAAGGAGTCAAAGCAACAGAGGGCAGTTTGCCTTCAGTAAGAAG
>CALJUA010000039.1 GCA_937975715.1 uncultured Candidatus Planktophila sp. | reverse complement strand
TTAAAGTTCCATAGATAAGCGAATCCACTTCCAAAAACACCAAGGGCAATCATCGATGCGACGGGTCCGATTCGATACTCAGATGTGGCGATGCCGTCGAAGATGAAAAGTGGGAGCAGAGTAATACTCGCAAGGATGAGTTGTTGAGCAACAATTGCTTCTGGCTGAAGTCCGAGCGGTAACACAAATCTGCGCGTATATGGATACGAGAATCCATAACACGTCACGGCGAGAAGCAGAACCCCAACTGCCCACCATGGGTTATCACCCAGACCGTTCCAGGCTCCCAACACCATGAGGACACCAGTGAAACCAAGAAGTAGACCAATCACCTGTGACTGCTGTGGTTTTTCGGATCGGTTGACGGTGAGAATGGCAATCAAAGTCATCAAAGGTGTTACCGCGTTGATGATGCCGGCGAGAATTGATGTCACTTCAGTTTCGGCGAGCGCAAAGAAGATTCCAGGAAAAACGTTGAGCAGTAATGAAACTATCCAGATGTGAAAAAGGGTCTTCTTGCCGCGAGGAAGTTGGATTTTCTTGTATCGGGCATAGGCATAGAGAGTTATCGCTCCAAGCGCGCATCGAATAAATGCGACTCCGAATGGCGTGAGGAACTCAAGGCCACCTTTAATAAGGACAAAAGAGCAACCCCAGACAAATCCTGCAAGGAGATACGGAGTAAGCCAGGACCCGGTCTTCTTCACCCCGAGAGGTTACTGCTTAAAGGATGGATAGCGCCAAAGCTTTCTTCGCAGCTTCTTTTCGATCGCTGACACTGAGCGCCTGATAGATGCGCATTGTCTCGTGGCGAATCGTGCTGACGCTAAAACCAAGCTCGGTAGCGAGTTCGTGGTTGGTCTTTCCTTCAACCATTCCGCCAAGAATGGAAAGTTGTCGCGCGGTTAACTGCTCGGCACCAGTGTCATCGCGTGATGAAGAGTGAGCAGGAATGCGTCGTCCTTCATGGCTGAGTGAAAGATAGAGAGACAGTGGCACTGCATAATCGAGAACAATCTCTTCAATGCGAGCAGTATCAGTTACTGGTTGTGAAAATCGGACAACAAGGTGGCCTTGAATTGCACCGCGATGGCGAAGTTGGAACATCAGTAACTTCTTATCTTCTGACCAGTGATGTGGATTTCGTCCGAGTGCAATGTCAGCAGCATCATGAGTCCATGAACGCCATTCGGCGCTTGTGAATGTTTTACCTTTACGTCCATCGTCGAAACCATATTCGCCAGCAAATGTTAGAGAGTCATCAGCATTGAGCAGACCAATGCGTGAACAGCAGGCGTTGAGAGATGCAAGGTGATCGAGCACCAGGGCTCGTGAAATCTCATCAGGAATTGGGTGATAACTCAACCACTCGATAAAGGTGCGAATCTCATTCATGCTCAGGACCCTCTCAGATTGCTCTGACATGGATACCGTAGGGAAAGCCCTGTTTTTATGCGATTGCATAACCAGTTTTGACCAGTCAAAATGCGACTGGTCTCTGGCTGGTCAATTCTTACAGCTGAGCGTGAAGTGCTGTGAGTTGATCTGTGTGGCTTGCGATATGCCCGCTCGCTTTCTCAAGCAAGCCTGCGAGCGTGAATACCTGGCCATCTTCGCCTGTAGTCGTTCTACTCCACGCGCTCTCATCGAGCTGTGAGAGGACTTCAAGGATCATTGAGCGGATTCCGACGATAGATGCCAGAGACTTCGCCACAGTGCGTTTGTCGTACGAGAGAGCCTCTGGATAGCGATCCTCATCGAAGTAGACGAGCGTTGGATTATCCGAGCCGAGCGTATGGAGGTAGCGAGCAGCAAAGTGAAGCTCGCCATCGCTCACGTGGTGCACGATGTAGGCAGCTGACCATTCGCCTTCGGGTGCCTGATTTCGCAGGCGATCAGGAATTAAGGC
>CALJUA010000038.1 GCA_937975715.1 uncultured Candidatus Planktophila sp. | reverse complement strand
AAGGCTGGTCTCTAACGTCAATGCCAATTTCGCGTGGGGCATATGAAATCCCGGTGTGGGGAACAATTCTCTATATCGAAGTTGCCTCCACGACTGTAGATCGCGCTGCAATTGATGTGGCGATTGAAGATGTGAAGAAGTTTGTAGTCGATGTTGATCATGCATTTTCGACTTATAAAGAGAGTTCATTTGTATCGCGGTTGCGCCGCAAAGAGATTGAGATCGGGCAGTGCCCGCAGGATGTGCAAGAAGTTTGGGATGCATGTCAGAACGCAAAGTATTTAAGCGATGGCGCATTTAACCCATGGGCAGTCACAGGCGGCTTTGATCCTTCGGGGTATGTAAAGGGCTGGGCGGCAGATCGCGTGGCGCAGATATTGGTGCAGGCTGGATGCGCGCATGTGCAGGTCAATGCTGCTGGTGATTTAACTCTGCGCGGTGGCAACCTGCTTGATAGCGGCGAAGTCGAACCGTGGAAGATCGGTGTCTCTAATCCCGATAACACTCAAGAAGTTCTGCGCATCTTTGAAATCTACGATGGCGCGATTGCAACGTCAGGGCATTACGAACGCGGTGCGCACATCACCGATCCCTTTACCGGCATTCCCGCGATTGGGGCGAAGTCAGCAACTGTGCTGGGTCCTGATGGTGGGTTAACGGATGCACTTGCAACAGCGCTGATGGTCACTGGTGATGAGGGTGCGAAGTACTTTGGACAGCCAGAGCTCGCGCAATACAGCGCTTGGTGCATTGATCGCCATGAAGGCACTGCGTGGGGCGTTGGTCCCGCACTTGCCGACGAAATCGCTGCGCAGAACTAAGCAGAAGCGAGGTTGAGGATTTTTACCTCAGTCTCGCTCAAGTGAACAACTTCGATAATCTCGTTCAGTTGTTCTACTGTGCGTGCAGATGCAATTGGTGTTGAGACAGCAGGATTAGAGCGAAGCCATGCAAGTGCAATTGCAGATGGTGTCGAATGATGTGCGTGTGCAATATCAGTCAGTGCATCGACAACAGCCCATCCATGATCTGTTTGATAATCAGTAACACCGCCAGCGCGGATTGAATCGACTGTGACGCCTTTGCGATATTTACCTGTGAGAAAACCTCGAGCAAGTGCATAGAACGGCAGCGCAGAGATTCCGTTATTGAGAACAACTTCTGCTTGCTCTGATTCAAATGGATTGCGCTCCATCAAGTTGTAGTGATCTTGCAGAGCAACATACTTCGGTAGACCTTCGCGCTCTGCGATATCGAGTGCTTCTTGTAATCGCGCACCGGTGTGTTGTGATGCTGCGATGTAACGAACTTTACCTTCGTTGATTAATTGTTGATACGCGCCAAGTGTTTCTGCGATGGGAACTTCTTGATCGTCATGGTGCGAGTAATAGAGATCGATGTAATCAGTTTGCAGGCGCTTTAAAGAATCGTTGCAGGCAGCGATGATGTTCTCAGGGCGCAGGCCTGGACGGGTTGAAAGCTTGGCCACCTTGGTCGCAATTACGAACTTGCTTCGGTCTTGGCCAGCTAGCCAGTTGCCGATGATGGTCTCGGATTCACCGCCCTGATTGCCTGGCTTCCACTCGCTATAGACGTCAGCGGTGTCGATGAAGTTGCCCCCGTGGCCCTTATAAGCGTCTAGAACGGCCCTAGAACCGCTCTCATCGGCCCCCCAGCCGAA
>CALJUA010000037.1 GCA_937975715.1 uncultured Candidatus Planktophila sp. | reverse complement strand
CAGATGCTGGTCGAACATCATACGCTGAGACAACTGCACCTAAACGACGAGCTGTCGCGATTGCCTGTAATCCTGCAACACCTGCGCCCAGCACCAAAACTTGTGCCGGCGTCACAGTTCCGGCAGCTGTCATCAACAATGGGAAGAATCGCGGGGATAGTTCTGCACCTACAAGTGCTGCACGATAGCCCGCACAGAGTGCTTGAGATGACAGTGCATCCATTGATTGAGCACGTGAGATGCGCGGAACAAGTTCAAGTGAAAAAGCCGTAACACCTGCAGATGCCGCTGCCTCAATGGAGTCATTTGCAGATGTTGGTGAAAGGAATGAAATCGTTATTGCGCCTTGCTTCAACGAACTCATCTGAGTTGAAGTCAGCGGTTGTACAGAGAGCACTACGTCAGCCCCTGACAAAACATCACCAGAAACGACAGAAGCACCTGCAGATCTGTAAAGATCATCAGGTGCTTGCGAGCTAACTCCGGCGCCACTTTCAATGACAACTTCATATCCGAGCTTGGTCAATTTAGTAATGACATCAGGGACTAGCGCCACGCGCTTTTCGCCCTCTCGAATTTCTTTTGGGACGCAAACTTTCATGCAATAAGGCTAGCCCCTCACCCTGGGAGTTCCCAGAAGATTGAGGGTGCTAGCCCTTTGCAGTTAATTAATCGTTGTTGCGGAGAATAGAGATAAGGCGCAGTACCTCCATGTATAGCCACACGAGTGTGACCATGAGGCCGAATGCCATGCGCCATGACTCTTCGGCAGGAACCTTTGCTGCTACTGCCTTTTCAATCTGATCGAGATCCATCACGATAAACATGGATGCAAGGACTACACCGCCGACTGCGATGAGAGCCCCGAGGCCACCAGATGGGAAGCCGATAAAGATTGTTGCAACGCCGAAGACAAAGTATCCAATGAGTGATCCCATCAGCACACGTGTGAACTTAGGTGTTACACGAATCTTGCCGCTCTTATAAGCAACAAGTACACCGGCAAAGGCACATGCTGTTGCGACAACAGCTTGACCAACGATTCCGTTATATGCGCTTTCGTAGACCTGGCTAATTGTTCCGAGTGCAAGACCCTGAGCTACTGCATAAGCAACAACAAAACCTGGGCGCACCTTCTTTGAAAATGAGTTGACGAGAGCGAGAATCAATCCGCCCACGACGCCAATCAGTGCGAGTGCAGGGTTAGCTGCACGCCATGCAAATGCACCGACTACAACAAGAACTGCAAAGAGTCCTGCAGTCTTGATAATGACATCATCGATTGACATTGGCGCTGAGTTGGGACGTGATTCAAGCGTGCGAACATCCTGAGCTGATCCTTCGCGACCGTCTAATACTTCTGGGTTGATACGAGCGAAACCGCGGCCGGTAAGGACTGGGTTAGAACTGCGCATTAATCTCTCCTTTTATGTGCAGGAAACGCCTCCCTGCAGCAGTTAAAACATACGGCAAGGTGGGGTTATTCCCCACTTGAAGGCAGGCTTAAACCTTGTGATTATGGTGAGAAATGCGCCTTGGCGGCGTAATTCCACCTAGGAGACGCGTACTGGACGGAAAGGATTGCCGTAGTTTGCGTAGTACTGGTTGATCAATGGATTGACATGGAAATTCATGTTGTATCCGGTGACCTGACCATCATTGATGTATCCATATGTAGATGACATATAGAAGACAGGTGAGAAGCCATAAGAAGAGTTGAGTGTAGTGCCCGTAAGTGAACACTCAATCGAGGTATCACCGAGGTCACTTATTTGACCGCGTGCATACTTACAGAGTTCATTTAGCTCCTTCAATGAAGGCAAGAACCACTGGCCAGTTGTATTGGTACCGTTATTGCCGGCATAAGAGAGAGCTGCAATAAAGGCAAAGCGTTCATCGTGAACACCGAGCGTCGTGTTGTTTTTAATCTGTTGTGTATTGCTATAACCAGTACCGGTAGCGGTTCCAGTTGCAATTGAACCAGCTGCTTGGCCAGCAAATGCGCCATCGGTCCAGACTAGCGTTGGATCCGTATTCACATTCGTACGAGCACCAATGATTTGGCCATTATATGAAATGTCATTTGGAACCGCAGTGAGCGATGCCCAACCCTTCGGAGCAAATTCTAGGTAATGGCAATTTGTATTACAGGATGCTCCTGTTGCCGTGAATGCCGTTGCAGAGACATAGAAAATAGTTCCGCCGCCAGAGCCGATATCTCCAACTCGACATGATCCACCAGAGCTACGTAGCCCATTACTGCCACAGACTTCGGAAACTCCAACGGTATGTATTCCTGATTGAATGGTGAGTCTTGCAACATTTGTAGATTGCGCGACTGGCACGGTGAAGGTAACGGTAAAACTATCTGAACCACTTGAGACTGTATAACCAGTCTTTCCGCCGCCGACTAAGAATCCATTCACGCTGTCATAGACAATAATGTCCGACTCAGAGGTGTCGTAGAGGGCGAGTGCAACGGCAGTCGAACTGTCATATGCATTGATTTTGAAATCGCTACCTTGGCAACCCAATGGAATATTGGTGACAGTAATTGATTTGAAGTAGAACGCTCCGCCACCTGCGGAATTTACAAAAGTCGCCTTGGGGGTCATTGTCAATGAAGTATTACCTGAACAGGCTGTCGTCTGTACCACGCCTTGCCCAAACTCAATCGATCCAGATGTACCTAAGCTGATATTGGCTGCAAGAGTGCTCCCTAGAACAGTGGCAGCTGCTACGAGAGAAATCGGAATTAGCTTTCCCCATTTTGTTGCAGGACTTTCTTCAATTGCGGCTTCAAAATTTGCAAATCCCATGGCGGAAAATTAGTTCACGCCTGCATTGTGTGGGAAAGTTATATTGTCAGTGACAAGAACTGTCACTAGAGTGACAGTTTCGGAAGAAATGATGGTCTCTAGGGAGAATGTGGCATATGCGAGCTACCCGAGTCCTCTATGTCGAGAACGATCCTGCGCTGCGAGAGATACTGGCTCGCTTACTCAATCAGGAGGAAGGCATTGAGGTAGTTGGATCTGTTGGTAGTGCAACCGAAGCGCTCAACTTTCACAATCTCCGTCAGATAGATGCGGCTTTGATTGATTACTCTCTCGGACAGGATTCGCTCAATGGTCTTGAACTTGGAATAGCTCTTCGAGCATTTAATGAACACCTTGGAATATTGATTTACTCTCAATTCGATATTCACAACTTCTCAAAGCGCATACCTGCTTCCATGAATCATGGTTGGGGGTTTGCGACAAAGAGTGGCACTGCTGATATTTCAGAATTAGCCCGAAGCTTGATAAGTGTCGCTCAGGGAAGAAATCTCCAACCAACGTCCGAGGATAGAAATGAAAGCTCTGATGACACTCGTCTAGCAAGATACGCAAAGCTATCGGAGCGGCAACGAGCGACGATGAAGTTGGCCACCCAGGGCTTCACGCCTAAGGCAATCGGAGAGAAGCTTGGAATTTCCTATGACCTGGCAAGGCAAGAGCTCTCACGAAGTTACAAAATTCTTGTTCCATCCCTACGTGAAGACCAAGTTCTATCTGTAGCTGCAATTCTTGAATTTAACTCCATCCGAGAAGAGATGGATGGAGTAAGTGAAGTCAATTCGTAACCGCCTGAGAGAGTACCTCTCCTTAATTGGCCCGTGGCCCATCGAGCCCTTCTATCTTGGATTTCTCACCTTCTTTATGGTGGCTAGCCTCTACTCGCTCGATGACGGGTCATCTCATAGCCATTCTTTGAAAGAGGTAGTTCTCAGGCCGGTTTTCTCGACAGCAATCGCACTACTGACTATGGCGCAGCTGAAGATCGCCATTCGAGTTTTTAAAAGCTATGAAAAGAGCCTTGCCCTCTACTTACTTATTCTCATAGTTCAATCTTTCTCCATCTGGAGTTGGATTGTGCTTTTCCGATATCTATTCCCAGTAATACATGCCAGTTTTACCGCCTTTCTATCACCGCTCCCGCTCATTCGATTTTCCTTTACGCTACTGTGTATCAACGGTTTCATCGGACTCTCTCGATCGAAATTGATGAAAGCACTGTCAGAAAAGGAAGCCGCGCTTCGAACAGTAGAGAACCAGCGAAATCAGCTTCTCGAATATGATGAATCTACTCGCGCTAAATTCTCTGAATTCCTCCATGACCGAGTCCAATCATCACTAGTTACTGCATGTTTGGAATTACAAGAAATTCAACAGCGAAGTTCAAAGGAAGTAGTGATAGAAATTTCCCGGGTTATTCAAAACCTTGAAAAACTTCGCTCGGTGGAAGTTCGCAATGCTTCGCAGACACTCTCCCCGGCCGTAGGCAATGCTGATCTCTTCACCTCTATTAATTTGATGACACAGAGCTATGCACCTCAAATAAAAGTGAATTTTCCTTTCAACCCTGAAGTTGAGGCAATTCAGAGAAGTGCAAGTCGAGAGCTCTTTCTTGGTATTTACCGAATTATTGAACAAGCATTTCTCAATGGCCATATCCACGGCAATGCAAAGCACTTTGAAATTTCGATTTCCATAGCCAGTGACTTCCTCACTCTCACAATTGAAAATAATGGCGCTCCCGTCCCGCAGGACACTCGCAAGGGGCTCGGGACTGCAATTATCAATTCCTGGGTGCGAACCCTCAATGGAACTTGGACTCTAGAGAATCGTAATTCGGGCAAGGTCGTACTTGAAGCTGTTCTGCCACTGTAGTGAGATTTGCGTGGTGCCCCCGGTCGGACTCGAACCGACACTGGAAGGATTTTAAGTCCTCTGTCTCTGCCATTGGACTACGGGGGCCAACGAGCGCGAAGTCTACTATTTCTCAGCAGTGCTCATTGCCCACCAACTTTTGGTTTAGCGTTTATTTGTTCGGGAAGTGACCCATATCTTCGATGGAAATGTGAAAGATATTGAATCTCCGGCATCTATTGATGTTGCGGTGACCGATAAGGTTGTATTTCCAAGCACAGTGGGCCTCCAGTTGCACGTCGCAGTAAAAGTGGAGTTTGATCCAGTAGCCACTCGTTTAATACAAGTGGCGATTCTCTTTCCAGAGGCATAAAAGGTTGCTTTTGCCGCCACATTTAATATGAGCGTAACGGTTGTACTTGTGCGATAAGTCAATTGGGTGCTTCCACCCGCAAACGTTAGCGATGTAACTCCGATTGGGTCTACACCTTGATCAAAAGTAGAAGCCCACACACCGGTAGAAATTGTGCCAAAAGCGTCAACACCGGGACCGCCATAAAAAAAAGACTGCTCCTGCAAATTGTTGACGTAATCATTTCCTGGACCACCATAAAATGTCGAGTACCACATGGTTGCAGTTAGAGAATCATTACCGGCACCGCCGAAGAAAAAATCTCGCGTATTTACACTTGAATCCATATAAGGAACCGAGTTGTCGTAGCTATCGCCGCAATAGAGATCACGTGAATTTCCGTTAGATCCTGCAGAACCTGGAATTACGCCGGGGCCATTGGCAATCCACACTGTAATTGTTCCGTTTGAGATAGCTGTTTCTAAGTCGGTCGCACTCGCAAATCCAAGTATCGTCGCAATGGTGTTGCGCGTGTACTGCGGATCATTAATCGCATTGGCGCACGATGTGAGAAGTGCGGCCCCATCCAGAGCGGATGCTTTAGAAGGCAAAAAAAGCGATGAGGTGAGTAGAACTGCTGATAGAGTCCTTTTTAAGATTTTATGCATTTGTGACTCGCATTATTTAATTGATTGGCATCTAATTTGCAATCGAAACAAGACCCACGTTTGTAAAAGTCTGCCCAATTGAGGAATAGTCCACAACGGGGCTTATTGCTGCCTGACGGAGTAGCAATTTTGTTGATCCGCTACTCGTCGGCACGCTAGTTGGAAGAGAGATATTCGATTGGGTAGTTGGGTATAGCGCCACATTGCTCAATCGCAGGTAGTTAATCACTCCGCCGCGGCTAAACCAACTGTTATTTGCCCATGCGCCGATTTGAGTGGAGGCAGCGGTATAAGAGCGATTGAATGTGTAACCACTTCCGACGGCCACGCAGTTAGCGCCACAGCTTGCGGATATGTAATTCAGTTTCGTTCCATTGACCCACATGGCAATTCCATTGGAATCTTTTGCAACAACTACATAATGCCAGGTGTCATTTGCCATGGTCCCTGAGGGAAGATTGAAATTCATTCGTGCCCACCCGGACATATCAACGCTCCACTGTGAAGCATTGGTGTTACGCACTGTGAGCGCATAATTGTTGGCGCCTGCACCAAGGATAACGACTGCATTTTCATTCGCCATGTTTGTTGCTTTAACCCATGCCTCTACGGTAAATGTATCGCCGGCAGAGAACCCTGTACTCATGGTCAAATAACCTGTTTGAGATCCTGCTGTGTTGCCAAATTGGATTCCACCGACGGGGGCACAGGTGGATGTGTGATCTCCAGTCCAACATGAAGATGCATGGCTTGAGGTCTGCAGAGTAAATCTGTAAATTGAATGAGAGAGCGCGTACGGCGATAGGAAATTCGCTGTAAAAGTACCGCTTCCTGATGTTACATCCACACCTGCGACTGCGGCTTGAAAGGTGCCTGCGTTGTCATAAACAATTAGATCTGGAACTCCAGCACTTACCAATGGAGTTGAAGTGCTTGTGGAAGTGTCGAAAGCCTCCAGGGTGAAATCAACTCCCGCACAACTACTTGAAATACCTGATACTTGAACGCTGTTAACGTAATAGTTGCCGGCGTTCTGCGCATTCACAAAGGTCGATGATGGTTTAATCGTAACTACAGATGAACTTCCACCACAATAAATTGTCTGTTGCACGCCTTGACCAAACTCAGTGCTTCCGTTTGAGGTCAGTGAAATATTTGCGGCAAGGGTTGTTTGAACCAGGAAACCTGCTCCGAGAATAAGTAAGAGGACGGAAGCCAATCGAGATCTCTTCCGCGGCTTCTGAATTGACTCATCGATAGGGTCGTCGTGGTAGAAGTAATAGTTACTCATGCCATCCCTTTTCGGTCAATTAGGGGTGAATAGTAACTAAAAATGCGGTTTCTAGAAACCTGCTTTCGCTTGAGAAATGGCTCTGTCAAGCATATTTTCCGTAAGTTTGCCGGTAAAAGTGTTCTGCTGACTTGGATGATAGCAACCGACGACTTGGCGCTTCTTTCCATCAGAACCGGAAAATGAATACTTCTCGCCGTGGCCGAACTTTGGTTTCGGTGCTGGCACTTCGCATCCAAGATCTTTCAGTGTTCTGTAAATCGAATCCCAAGCAAAGCTTCCTAAAGCAAGAAGAGATTTTGCTGTCGGTAGCAATAACTCAATTTCATTTTCTAGAAATGGTGCACACGTTGCTTTCTCTTCTGTGCTTGGTTTGTTGTCAGGTGGCGCGCAACGGACAGCACAGAGAATTCTGGTATCGATTAATTCTTGCCCGTCTTGAGCGCTCGTACTCGTCGCAATTTTTGCAAGCCCGGCTTTATGCAGCGCTCTATAGAGCCAATCCCCGGATGAATCACCGGTAAATACCCGCCCGGTGCGATTGGCACCATGCGCACCGGGGGCGAGACCAAGAATGATCAAACGTGCATTGGACGGGCCAAAGCCAGGAACGGGTTTGCCCCAATACTTCTCATTTTCATACG
>CALJUA010000036.1 GCA_937975715.1 uncultured Candidatus Planktophila sp. | reverse complement strand
AAGCCGAAACCAGGAATTTATAACTATTCAAATTCTGGGGTGACAAGTTGGTTCCAATTCGCCCAAAAGATTTATCAGCGCACCGGCTCAAATGAATCATTAGTTTCTTCACGTAAAACCGAATCTAGCGAGTTAAAGAGACCTGCTTACTCGCCTTTAGATCTTTCGAAATGGGCTGATAGTGGACTTTCTCAAATCAGCAGCTGGGAAAAGCGTTTGATCGCGGAACTCCCGGATATTATTGCGAAAATTGAGAGAGAGAAGAACTAAGTGCGTGAACTAGGAATTCAAGGTGCGTTTGTCTCTGAACACCAAGTTCATGGAGATGCTCGTGGCATGTTTCGCGAGTGGTACAAGAAGTCACTCTTCGACTCTTCAGAAGTTAATTTTGAAATCGCTCAAGCAAATCATTCAGTATCTGAAAAGAATGTATTGCGTGGAGTTCACTACTCGATTGCAAAAAGAGGTCAACATAAGTTGGTCACAAGTGCATACGGGGATATTTTCGATGTGATTGTGGATCTCCGCATTGGTTCTCCAACTTATTTGAAAGTTGAAAACGTGTCTCTAACTCATGAATCGGGTGATGTTTTATTTGTCCCAACAGGTGTGGGTCACAGCTTCGTGGTTGTCAGCGATGTCGCGTCAGTTGTGTACTTGACCTCAAGCGAATATGACCCAGAGATGGAAAAAACCATTTCTCCTCTTGACCCAGTACTTGGCTTAGGTTGGTCACCAGAGATGATGGAGAGATATCTTCTCTCTGACCGCGATATGAAGGCACCGACTCTGGCGCAGGCAGCTCAGTCGGGTCAGCTTCCAGTTTTCAAGGGCTAAGTTCCTGCGTCTTCCTCATCAACCATCCAGCCAATTCTCAGGTAGAGGCGCGAGACTTAAGCCATGAAATCAGGAGCGACATTTAAGAAGCACTCCACCGCAGGGGTCGATTGGGCTGCCTGGTTATTGGGTATTGGTCTGGGATTGACCTTGGCTCTGCAGGCGACGACGATGCGCGCCAGTGATATCAACTCGGTCTACGCGGTAATTGCCTCGCTATCGCGCCTTGCTGCGCTGACTGGTAGCTACTTTGCGATTATCGGAATCTTCTTTGTGGCGCGTATTCCAGCAGTGGAGAAAGGTGTGGGCCATGACCGCCTGGTGGCATGGCACCGCAAGTTGGGTCCCTGGTCGCTCTACTTAATTCTGATTCACTTCTTCTTCGTCGCCATCGCCTTTGCCGGTCAAGATCAGATTCCGCTCTATGAAGAGCTCTGGAACCTCCTTACCAACTTCCCATGGATGTGGCCGGCACTTGCTGGCTTTATCTTGATGATGCTCGCTGGTGTGACCTCGTATAAGAAGGCGCGAGCCAAGATGAGTTATGAGACTTGGTGGATTATCCATATCTATACCTATGTTGCGATTGCAGCATCCTTTATGCATCAGGTGCTCAGCGGTCAGATGTTTGTGGGACATCCACTCAATCGTCTCTATTGGACTTCGCTGTATGTCTTGATGGCGGCAGCTGTGATTATCTATCGTTTTGGAATTCCTTTGCTGCGCTCGCTGCGCGTGGGCTTGGTGGTGGAACAAGTAATTGTGGAAGCACCTGGGTTGATCTCTGTCATTATGCGTGGTCGCAATGTGAAGTTATTGCAGGCAGAAGGTGGACAGTTCTTTGGGTGGCGCTTTTTAACGCGTGGACATTTCTTGATGTCTCATCCATATTCATTATCGGCGGCGCCGACCGATAAGTTTTTGCGCATCACGATTAAAGATCTCGGTGATCACTCACGAGCAACGCGTCATATCAAGCCAGGCACGCGCGTCTTTGTGGAAGGTCCCTATGGTGCTTTTACCGCTGGACGTGCAACGCAACCACACCTTGTGATGGTTGGCGGCGGAGTAGGAATCACGCCAATTCGCGCACTGATGGAAGAGTTTAAAAATGGTGTGCAGATGGATGTCTTTTATCGCGTATCGAGAAAAGAAGATTTGATTCTTAAAGATGAACTTGATTACATGGTTGCCAATAGCAATGGCGCGATCAGGGTTCATTACCTAGCTGGGTCGCGCAAGGATTATCCGATGGATGCTGAATTCATTAAGTCCTACGCACCGCGTGCTGCCGATAGTGATTTCTATGTCTGTGGGCCAGAGGCGCTGGTAGAGACTGTTCGTAAGGCTGCGGAAGACCTTGGGGTTCCGAAGAATCGCTTCCATGATGAGGACTTTGCCTTTCATCCAGTCAATGGTGGCTAACAAATTCGCAAGGTCAGCAGGTAAGTAACTCAGTTTTCTCACAGGTTGTAAGGAGATAGTACGGATATGAAACGGGCACTATTAATCGCAGGTGGCACAGTCGGTAGCTTGGGCGCCGTCTTTGCTATTACTCCTCCACAGCTATCGTCATCAGAGTCAGCTCTCGGGACAGGGCTTGATTTGGCACCGGTGGCAAGTGCGACGACAGATACCGCGGTGCCTGCAGCGACACAGGATCCAACTCCTGCTGCGACTAAGGCTGCGAGTGCTACCAAGACAACCGCTGCAACAAGCACGAAGAACACAACGGCCACTGCGACCAAGAGTGCAACACCGACGGCAGAGGCAACAGTCGCTGCGACCAAGAGCGCAACACCGACTGCTACTCCAACTCCGAAAGCAACTTCCACAACTACAAGTGGCAAAGCGCAGAGCGGCACCTTTGTGGGCGACGGATGCACGATGCGTTACGGCACAGTGCAGGTGCAGATCACCATTAACAATGGAAAGATCACCGATGCAGTTGCGCTTCAAGCACCGAGTGGTCGCGATCAGCGATACACCGATATGGCCATTCCAGTGATGCGCCAGAAAACATTGGCAGCACAATCTTCAAATATCACCGGTGTTACTGGTGCTTCCTACACTACCTACGCTTGGTATATCTCGCTCCAATCAGCGTTGAAGAAAGCTGGTTGGATGTAGCCCATGGTGACAAGGGCTGCCTATGAAATTGAGGTCTGGGGAACAGTTCTCTATATCGAGGCCTCATCAACTTCAATAGATCGCGCTGCCATCGATGCAGCGATTGTTGATGTGAAGAAATTTGTCGTTGATGTCGATAACGCATTTTCAACGTATAAAGAGAGCTCATTTGTATCGCGCTTGCGTCGCCGAGAGATTGAGATCGGGCAGTGTCCGCAGGATGTGCAGCAAGTCTGGGATGCCTGTCAGAACGCAAAGTATTTAAGCGATGGGGCCTTTGATCCTTGGGCGGTCGAGGGCGGCTTTGATCCATCAGGATATGTAAAAGGGTGGGCAGCTGATCGCGTGGCTTTGATCCTCATGCGGGCTGGATGTGACCATATTCAGGTCAATGCCGCAGGAGATCTCACTCTTCGCGGTGGCAATCTTCTCGATAGCGGTGAAGTTGAACCATGGAAGATCGGCGTTGTTAATCCCGATAACCGCCAAGAGGTCGTGCGCATCTTTGAAATATTCGACGGTGCAATTGCAACATCAGGAACCTACGAACGCGGAGCACACATCACCGATCCCTATCGCGGCCTGATTGCCATCGGTGGAAAGTCTGCGACAGTCCTTGGCCCTGATGGAGGTCTCACCGATGCGATGGCAACTGCGTTGATGGTCACCGGCGATGAAGGTGCAAAATTCTTTACTCAACCAGAGCTAGCGCAGTACAGCGCCTGGTGCATCGATCGCCACGATGGTGGTGCTTGGGGCGTAGGTCCTCTCTTCGCCGCCGAAATCGCTACGCAAAGTAGTGCCCAGTAATTTATCTTAGTTGAAGGTCTTGCGAGATTCGCGCGAGAATCGAAAGATAGTTTTCATGCATGAATAAAGTAAAAGCAAAAGTCACTACATTTGTCCGCAATTTATTTCTGCCACCTAGAAATCGCGGGCATAAAGCGCGCTATGTCAGTGCATTGTTTTTCACAATACTTCTATATAAAGTCTGGTTTTTGAGTCCCAAGAGTTTCCTCTTTGACTCTCTGTATTTAATAGGCGCAATGATTGCTGCGGCACTAATCGCCGAATTAACATTTCAGCCAATCAAGAAAATAGTATTGAAATTTAAGAATTGATATATAGTTTGACCAACGCACCCCCGGATACTTCGGTTACCGGTTAGAAGGCCCCAGTAATGGGGCCTTCGGAATTTCTGCCGCTAGTTTGAGGTGCGGTTGAGAATATTTACCTCAACGTCGCTTAAGTGAACAACTTCAATAATTTCGTTGAGCTGTTCTACTGTGCGAGCAGATGCAATTGGTGTTGAGACGGCAGGATTGGCGCGCAACCAGCCAAGTGCAATAGCCGATGGTGTTGAGTGATGTGCGCGAGCAATCTCAGACAGTGCATCGACTACTGCATAACCTTGATCGGTTTGGTAATCAGTTACTCCACCGGCGCGAATGGAATCGACTGTAACCCCCTTGCGATATTTGCCGGTGAGAAAACCTCGGGCAAGTGCGTAGAAGGGAAGTGCAGAGATTCCATTATTGAGAACAACGTCTGCCTGTTCTGATTCAAAGGGATTACGCTCCATCAAGTTGTAGTGATCTTGAAGGGCTACATACTCAGGAAGACCTTCGCGGTCGGCGATGTTGAGCGCCTCTTGCAATCGTGCGCCGGTGTGCTGTGATGCCGCGATGTAACGAACTTTGCCCTCGTTGATTAGCTGTTGGTAGGCGCCGAGAGTTTCAGCAATGGGAACTTCTTGGTCATCATGGTGTGAGTAATAGAGATCGATGTAATCAGTCTGCAGGCGCTGTAAGGAATCGTTGCAGGCAGCGAAGATGTTCTCAGGGCGCAGACCCGGACGGGTAGAAAGCTTGGCGACCTTGGTGGCGATGACGAACGTGCTCCGGTCCTGGCCCTGCAGCCAGCGGCCGATAATCGACTCGGATTCGCCACCCTGATTGCCTGGCTTCCACTCGCTATAGACATCCGCGGTGTCGATGAAGTTGCCCCCGTGGCCCTTATAGGCGTCTAGAACAGCCCTAGAACCGCTCTCATCGGCCCCCCAGCCGAAGACATTGCCTCCGAGGCACAATTCGTGGACGACGAGGTCGGTTTCCGGCAGAGTCAGCATGAGCTAGAGCCTATCCCCAGCCGGGGCCCTCCGCCCGTTTTGGCGCCCGCTGAGATGCCAATCTCCGCCGATGCTTTATGCCTTCACAGACGAGTCGTATTCATCTCGTCAATATTTTCAGGCAGCTTTTATTATCAATGAGAGTGTTTTACCGCAGATTGAAGATTTAAGGAAAGAACTCCTCGAACAAGTCCGAATGCTCGGCATAGCTGGAAATATTGAGTTTCACGGTCATTCCCTCATGAATGCAAAGGATGAATGGTGGCCATTATCTGGACAGTTCCACCTAAGAATGGAAATATTCAAAAGTTTTATGAGCCTTCTCAGTCAGATTGACGGGTCTCTATTAATTGAAGGAATAAATATTACTGACTTACGTGAACAAAATATTCTGTTGTTTTCTCCACATGGAAAAACAACTAAAGAATTAATTCATGCCATTGACCAGTTCGCCGGACTTCACCATGAAAATGTTCAAATTTATTCAGACAAAATTTCAAAAGAAGATCGCAAGAGAATTAAGCTGGATAAAGTCAATGAGGAATTTCAGCCCCGATGGATTGAGTCAATTAACTATGTCGAGTCGTCAGAATATTTCGGAGTTCAGATAGCTGACATGTGCATCTACCTATATCGAAGATTGATGGATCATAAAGAAACAAATCGAAAGACTCGATTAATGATTGAAGAACTATGGGGAATGCTTGAACCTGTGTACGAAGGTAATTAATTCTAAGAATCCATATAAAGCACTGAAGGCCCCCATTGCTGGGAGCCTCAGGCAGACAACGACTTCAAGAAGTTCGTCGTAGGAAAACTATATAACAAATAGAAAATCCAATCGACGTAATTTCTTCCTGTTAAGTATTTAAAAAGAAACAAAACTCCTTGAAGCTATACCGAAAGTAACAATCAGTAGGGCAGAATGGCGCCATGAGCATCTGGGTCTGCGGCGAAGTCTTGATCGACCTTATTCCGGTGGCGCCGGGATCAACTGATCGCGCACCACATGTGGGAGGCGGACCAGCAAATACCGCAAAAGCTTTGGCGCGCTTAGGTCACGAGGTTCACTTTATCGATGGCATCTCAACTGATGCCTACGGCGTGATGTCACGTGACGAATTAGTAAATGATGAAGTGAAGTTAGATTTAGCGAAGACCAGTGAACTACCAACAGCGCTCGCCATTGTTTCACTCAATGAAAGCGGAGGAGCATCCTACGAATTTAAATTGGATAACAGTGCAACTTTTGATTTTGATTTGAATTGGTTGCCAGATCCTTCTCGCTACAAACCTAATGTTCTTCACATCGGAACTTTGGTAACAGTGATTCAACCTGGCGCTGATGTCTTGTATGACTGGGCGCTGCAAGTTGCAGAGTTTGCACCGATCGTCTTTGATCCCAATATTCGCCCTGCAGTGATGGGTGATCGCGATCTCTATGAAGCAGCTGTCGAAAAATGGGCGGCGATCTCATCAGTTATTAAAGTCAGCGATGATGATGTGGCCTGGCTATTTCCTGATCAATCACTCGATGATGTTGCAGAGCGCTGGGTGCGCGATGGTGCGGCACTTGTTGTCATTACACGCGGCAGCGAAGGTTTGATTGGTTTTACTGCAGATGGCGCAGTGGAAGTTCCAGGTGTAAAGGTAGAAGTCGCTGACACCGTTGGTGCCGGAGATACCGTTGGTGCAATTGTTGTTGAAGCAATGATTGAAAAGGGAATCATGGCGTTGACTGGCGATGTGCTGCAGGATGTGTTGCACCGTGCAGCAAAGGCAGCAGCAATTACCTGTTCTCGCCCTGGTGCTAATCCTCCATACAAGCACGAACTCAAGTAGGGGTTGCAATGCAATATATAGATGATGCTGAATTTCAATTAGCAATCGATCTCGATGCTGGTGCACGCATTGCATCGCTCAAGTGGAGAGATCTTGAATTTACGGTTCCCTTTCGTGGCCAGGTGCACACCTATGGTTGGTATGCGATGGCTCCGTGGGCGGGGCGCATTAAGGATGGCTTGATTACATCACCTACTGCTGGCGATTTTCAGCTGCCGACATTTCTTGATCCACCGAATGCTCTCCATGGCTTTGGTTTAACGTCGTCTTGGCAAGAGATTGGCCCAGGCCGTTCGCTGCTGCACTTACCAAAGCCTTATGGTGGGGCAACGGTTGAACAAACGATTGAAGTTCTCGATGATGCAATCCGTTGGTCACTCGAATACGACGCCAATGGGTGCGATCTTCCTGTCTGGCTTGGACAACACCCCTGGTTTGCTCGTGATTTAGGAGTTGGCGAATCTGCCGAGCTGGAATTTCATCCAAGCAAGATGCTCAAGCGCGTAGATGGTCTGCCAACAGGCGAAATCATTGCGCCTACTCCTGAACCGTGGGATGACGCATTTACCGAGGTGCGCGGAACACCTGCAGTTGTCTATGAGGGCGTTGCACGAATTGATATCGAGACTGATGCACCGTGGTGGGTTGTCTATACCGAAGATCCCGATGGAATCTGTATCGAGCCACAGACTGCGCCCCCTGATGCAGCAAATTTAGGAATCACTGGCGATCACTATCTTGAGGCGCTCTATACCTTCACTGACATCTCACGCGATTACGAGGATTAATGCAGCGCGTTCTCTATATCCCCTTTGATCAGTTGCATCGTGGGTATGGTGTTTTAAAGAGAGCGAATAAGAGCAGTGATTTAGTGGTGATTATTGAGAGCCTGCGTACTTGAAGCAGAGGGTTTTAGCGTTCGGTATATCAAGGCAGAAAATACTGTGGCGGGTTTGCAGCAGAACTTTCGATGCAACCAACGAAGACCTGGGCGACAACTCGCGCTGGGGCAGTTGCACAGCTGAATTACTTTATTAAGAACCACTTTGAAAAGTTTGGTCCCTATGAAGATGCGATGGCGCTCGATAGCTGGGCGCTTCATCATTCTCTATTGAGTCCATATTTGAACAACGGGCTACTGCATGCTTCTGAAGTTATTGATGCAGCTGACTGGGTGATGGTTCCCAATGTCATCGGTATGGCCGTACATGCAGATGGGATTTTCTTGATCGACATAAAGCGACATTTGTGAAGAACCACCGCATGAGCCAACAAGTAAATGGTCTGAAGCGCTTAAGTGATTTAGATGAACTAAAACACAGGGCGCAAGAGGTCTTAAGTGGTTTAGAAAAGGGCGAGATTTAATTAGAATCGCGTTATGACCACAGTTATTCGCCCTGAACGCATCGCAGAATTAATGAAGATTGAAGAGCAACGCTTTCTCGATACCCACAAAGCATCGACCGAAGCGTTTAACCAATCTTCTCAGGTGATGCATGAAGGTGTACCAATGTCCTGGATGGCGAAGTGGCCAGGTGCTCACCCGGTCTTCGTAAAGGAAGCAAAGGGTGCGCACTTCACCGATCTCGATGGTCGCGATTACATCGACTTTTGTCTCGGCGATACCGGTTCTATGACCGGACACTCACCGGCGGCAACGGTTGCAGCGGTAAAGGCACAGATTGATAAGGGCATCACTGCGATGTTGCCATCTGAGAACGCAGCCATTGTGAGCGACCTTTTGCGCGAGCGATTTGGACTTCCTTTATGGCAGTTCACAGTTTCAGCAACCGATGCCAACCGTCACGTCATTCGCTACGCAC
>CALJUA010000035.1 GCA_937975715.1 uncultured Candidatus Planktophila sp. | reverse complement strand
GAGTTTTTGCAGATGAAAGTACCGGGACGATCAGCGTAATGCTGCGATCAACCCAGAGCGCATAGCGAGACACCTGTGCCGCCTCCAAGAGTTCTCCGAGATCTTCGAAGTGGTGATAGAGACTTCCTTTGGAGATGCCGGACTTTTCAAGAATTTCATCGACTTGGATATCTTGTGGGAATTGATTCTCAAGAAGTTCTGCGGTTGTCTCGATGAGTCTGATTTTTGTGGGGTGAAAAGTCTGAGCCATAGCTCTAATTAAACTCAATACCGCTAAGTATTGGTAGCCTTTCTGGCATGACGAAGCCAACAATCATCCTTGCGACCAGCAATGGTGTAGGGATGGGCCACCTTGCTCGTGCAAGTGCAATTGCGCTAGAGCTGAAGAAATATGCAAACCCCATCATCGTTTCAATGGCCGGTGGCATCGCTGAAATTCCTGAATACATGGGCATTCGAGTCGAGTACATCCCTGGTCGCGATCGCGGCTGGATGGAGCGCGAGAAGTGGGATGACTATCTCCGCGATCGTTTAATGGCTCTTGTCGATGAGACAGGTGCAACGGTGATGTCATTTGATGGAGTGGTTCCATACCCAGGTGTCATCGCTGCAAAGTTTTCACATCACAAGCTTGCATTGGTCTGGGTTCGCCGCGGACTATGGCAGAAGAAGCCACAACGCTTTGTACTAGGTATGCAATCAAAGATGATGGATTACATCGTCGAACCTGGCGATATTGCACGTGCATACGACTTCGGACCAACTGCATCTCGTAAAGATGCAACGCTGACTTCGCCTGTCTCTCTCTATAAAGAGGAGAATGCACTCTCACGCGAGGAAGCTCGTAAAGTATTAGGTCTCGATCTGGATCGCCCAGCTGTCTTAGTTCAACTTGGTACAGGCGATAGCGACGTCAACGAGAAGCTCACAGCCGCACTTTCTGGCTTGATTGGCTGGAAAGACCTGCAGGTAATTCTTACTAAGCATCCAGTAGATAAAGATGGAAAGTCACTAGCTCCAGAAGGGCTAGATATTCGCGTCGTGCGCCACTTCCCACTTGCCCGCGTATTGCACGCATTCGATGCAGGTGTTTCAGCGACTGGCTATAACGGTGTTCACGAAAACCTTCCAGCATGTTTACCAACAGTTTTTGTCTCCAATATTCGCGGAACAGATGACCAAGAAGCTCGAGCGCAGTGGTGCCACGATTTCGGTTTTGCTATTCGCGGCAATCAAGCTGATCTCCACGACATCACCGCAGCGGTCAAGAAATTGCAAGATCCAGAAGTCCGTGCACGTCTTGCCGCAAAGTGTGCAGAGCTTCCTGCTACGACAGGTGGAGAGGAGATTGCAAAAATCCTCTTCGAACTCGCTACCCGTGAAGAACCAAAGCGACCATCATGGTTTACCTATAACCGTCTCAAGGTTCAAGAGCACATCAATCGCGGTAAACGCCATCTTGCATATATGGGACTTCGCCGACTTGGCTTGGTCTATCGAATGATTAATCCACATATAGTTGTCAACGTCGTAAAGCAAGATCCACCAGTGTGGGGTTCACAAACAACGGCGAAGGAGCTTCACCCACTCATTAAGGGGGATGCTCGATTCGAGCATCTCATCACTGGTGCATCTGATGCCTACATCGCGCGCCGTAAAGAGATTGCTGAGAAGGCTTATGGGCATCGCACTGAGATTATTAACACCAAGAAGCAGCAGGGCTAAGGCTCACTTCACACTGCAATAAATCAAAGCCCCAGTTACTGTTCTGCCTTATGAGAGCAGAGACTGCAATACCCGTAAACGAAATCATTGCGACGCGTCGTAGCCCACGTTCATTTAATGAGGTGGTGGAGATTTCTAATGAGGATCTCTTGGCAATTCTTGAGGCAGCGCGTTGGGCACCATCAGCATTTAACGGTCAGCCTTGGCGTTACTTTGTTGGCAAGCGTGGCGATGAAGTCTTCGCTCAAATTCTCTCTTCACTCGGTGAGTTCAACCAGAAGTGGGCCCGTAAGGCATCTGCTCTGATTCTTGTTGCATCAAAGACAACGAAAGCTGATGGTTCTCCTCATGCCGATTACCAATATGACTGTGGATTATCGGTTGCACAGCTTTCAATTGAGGCTCACGACCGTGGGCTAATCGTGCACCAGATGACAGGTTTTGATAAGGCAGTCGCAAAATCTGCTTTGGCGATTGGTGAGGAGCTCGTGCCTGTTGTTGTGGTTGCAGTTGGCACTCAAGATGCTCCAGAGAAGTTAACTGGCCCAATGTTGGAGCGCGAACTCGCAAAGCGTGAGCGCCTTGCGCTTCAAGAGATTGTTCTTAAGGGATTACCTTCCTAAAAACGTGAGCGGATCTCCCAGAGATCTTTAAAGACTGGATTAAAGAGAGTGCCTGCTAAGTACTGCACTCCACTTGACCCCCCTGTTCCCATCTTGGCGCCGATAGTACGTTCAACCATCTTTACATGGCGATAGCGCCACTCTTGGATTCCTTCATCGATATCTACAAGACGCTCAGAGACCATCGCAGCCTCTGCATCTGTGCGATGAAGTTGAAGGAGTACATCCTGCACTTCGGAATTACTTTCGTAAGCGATGCTCTTAGGTCGCTTTAAGACTTCGGTTGGAATTGTGAAACCACGACCTGCAACGTAAATCAGGAATGAATCCCAGATTGAATTGCCAGAGGTGATTGCTGCAATTTCCTCTTGAACATGCGGAGGTAGATGACCTGCCATCTTTGAGTCGCGACGTCCCAGGACGGCTTCAACTTTTCTAAATTGTGCAGATTGGAATCCGCTAGAAGATGAGAGGTATCCACGGAATGCATTGAACTGTAGTGGCGTCATTGTTTCGAGAATATCAATCTGAGTAACGCAGACTTTCATGATCGTACGAATGCGGCCCAAAATCGCCAACGCATAATGTGAATTACCAGATTCAAGAGCTTTCGCTGCTGCTTCAAATTCATGTAGTAGCTGCTTAAACCAGAGCTCGTAAGTCTGGTGAATTATGATGAAGAGAAGTTCATCGTGCTCTGGGCCTTCAGAGAGTGGCTTCTGCAATTGGAGAAGTTCATCCACCTGCAAATAAGAGGTGTAGGTCAGCGCTGAATCGTAATTTTCGCTCATGTGACTCGTGAATCCGATTCTTTAATCTCTTCATATTTCTTTGTGATGGTGAGATCGCGTAGACGTTCGAATCCATCCCAGATTTCAACATATGACGTTGGTAGCGGTGCAATTGCTAGACGAATCGCATTCGGTGTGCGGTAATCAGGAATAACGTTGACGAACTTACGAAGTGCAACGCAGATCTGCGCAGCTTGTGGATGGCCGATAGAGATATGACCGCCACGCTCGTTGGCATCTCGTGAAGTTAGAAGGGTATAGCCAAGGTCTGCGAGCCAAGCATCGTAGAGATCAATCATCATCTGAGTGCCAACCGCTGCCTTGTGGGCAATCGCTGCAATTCCAGCCTCTTCAATCATTGAGAAAGCAGTCTGCACGCCGCGAATACCAATAATCGATGGACTAGCAATCTGGAATCCACGGATGCCATCTGCTTTTACGTATTCAGGCCCCATTCCAAATTGATCTTCATTTCCAAACCAACCTTGGATAGGAACTTGGAGTTCTTTCTGGACTCGCTTATTGACGTACAACCATGCAGGAGATCCAGGGCCTGAGTTTCCGTACTTATATGTGCAACCCACTGCAAGATCAACGCCATTGTCATCAAAGTTCATCTCAATCGCACCAGCTGCATGGCTTGCATCCCAGACAACCCATGCGCCAAATGAACGGACAAAATCTGTAATTGATTTGATGTCATTGCGAGCACCAGAGCGATATTGAATTACTTCAAAGGTAACGAGAGCAACATCTTCGCTCATGTATGGCTTGAGAATATCTACGGTGATTCGTTCATTATCGGATACTGAAGGATCTTCGTTATCGATGATGACTAAGTTAAGTCCGAGTTGCTTTGCAATTCCATCCAAGATGTAGCGATCGGTAGGGAAGTTTGCTGCATCGGTGATAATTGTTTTGCGACCCGGACGAGAGTTAATAGCTGCAAGACAGAGCTGATAGAAGTTGACAGAGGTTGTATCGCAGACCAAGACCTGGCCAGGGGCTGCACCAAGCACCGAACGACCGAGGAGGTCACCGGCTGGTTGCGCCTCATCAACCCAGTGGCTCCAGCCGGTCACAACTTCACGTCCCCACTCATGGGTGAGGAATTCATTGACCGCCTTAACGGTGTCATGGGGCAGTCGGCCCAATGAATTGCCATCGAGATAGCAGAGATCGGGATCGGTAATGACGAATCGGCTCTTGAAATGAGCTAATGGATCGTTCCTATCGAGTTCGAGAGCATATTCGCGGTCAGTAACCTTCATGGCGAAAAGGTACGCTCTCCTACCGTGGCGCGCAATCTTGTAAATATCGAAGAGGTCTCTAAAGCCTTTGATATTCGCCCACTTCTCGTCAAGGTCTCTCTGGGAATTTCAGAGGGCGAACGCATTGGAATCGTCGGACGCAATGGCGCCGGCAAGAGCACTTTGATGCGAATTATTACCGGCGAAGAATCACCTGATGCAGGGCGCGTTACAAAATCCAATGCCACCAATATTGGCTACCTGGCACAGATTGATAAGGCAGATCCCACATCCACTGTAGGCGAGGTTGTTTTGGGAGATCGCGAAAAACATGAGTGGGCAGGAGATGCTCGCATCCGCGAAATATTTACAGGTCTCTTCGGTGGCTTTGATGATCACCTCTTTGAAAGAACATTTGGCAATCTTTCTGGTGGCGAAAAGCGTCGAGTTGGCTTAGCTAAGCTATTAATTGATGACATTCAACTTGTACTTCTCGATGAACCAACAAACCACCTCGATGTTGAAGGTGTTGCATGGCTTGCAGCGCATTTAAAGAAGCGCACTGATTTAGCAGTTCTCGTTGTTACTCACGATCGCTGGTTCTTGGATGAAATCACTGACAGAACATGGGAAGTTGTACAAGGAGCAGTAGAAGAGTACGACGGAGGATATTCCGCATTTGTTCTTGCAAAGGCTGAACGGTCACGCCAAGCATCTGCAACTGAGGCACGCCGCAATAACTTGATTCGCAAAGAACTCGCTTGGTTGCGCCGTGGCGCACCCGCACGAACAACTAAGCCAAAGTTCCGAGTCGATGCAGCTAATGAATTGATTTCAGCAGAGCCAGCGCCACGTGATGGAAGTGAGCTGCTTAAGTTTGCACTCAACCGTTTAGGTAAGACTGTTTTAGAGACGAAAGATATGCAGGTCAAAGCCGGAGATAAAGAGCTACTCTCGCACTTGACCTGGAATATCGGACCTGGCGATCGAATCGGAATCGTCGGAATCAACGGAGCCGGTAAAAGCACTCTGATGCGGGTACTCGCTAGCGAGCTCCAGCCCGCTGCGGGCAAGCTCACCACTGGAATAACAGTGAAAATAGCCTTCCTTACGCAGCACCTGGATGAGCTCGACCCAACCTGGCGCGTACTTGAAGCCGTGGAAAAGGTAGCTCAGTTTGTAGAGCTCGGTAAAGGTAAGACTCTCTCCGCATCGCAACTCTGTGAACGACTTGGTTTTGACCGCGATGGACAGTGGACTCCAGTCGGCGATCTATCAGGAGGCGAACGTCGTCGCTTGCAGTTAACTCGATTGCTGATGGATGCACCTAACGTTTTGATGCTCGATGAGCCTACAAACGATTTTGATATTGAAACACTTACCGAGCTAGAAGATTTGCTCGATAGCTTTGGCGGAACTTTGCTTGTTGTTTCACACGACCGTTACTTCCTTGAGAGAGTGTGTGATCGCTTTGTTGGGCTACTTGGTGATTTACAGCTTCGCGACCTCCCTCGTGGTGTTGATGAGTACCTCGAACTTCGCAACCGCCAGAACGCTCTTGTGCAGAGCTCAACTACAAAGGCAAAGACCTCCAATGCTGCTGAAGAGCGCCAATTAAAGAAAGATTTGACTCGCGTTGAGCGACAGATCGAAAAGAGCAAAGCTGAAGTAATTCGCTTAACCAACGAACTTGAATCAGCAACACCTGAAAACTTTCTAGATGTCACAGCGGCCCTTGCTGCCGTCGAGGCAGAATTGGCAACAAGAGAAGAAGAGTGGCTATCTATCACTCTTGCACTTGAGGGGTAAGAATGTCTGCAAAAGAGAATCAGCGCCTAGATATCCTCGCAACAATTTCTGGCGTGATGATTGCGTTGCAAGCTCGTGCCAATGGAGAACTTTCACACAGACTTAATAATGGCGTTGAAGCTGCCCTCATCTCATTTGGATCGGGTCTCTTAATCATCGCTGTCATTGCACTCTTCTCTCCAGCAATTAAAGAAGGCGCCCGCAATCTCCGCGGTGCAGTATCGCGACGGGACCTTCCTCGATGGACACTCTTTGCCGGCGCTCTCGGTGGAACCTTCGTCGCCATCCAAACCCACGTAGTGCCTGTAATAGGCGTGGCTATTTACTCTGTGGCCTCTATTGCCGGACAAACTGCTGCCTCACTTCTGGTCGATCGCCTTGGAATTACAGGAGGGGGAAAGAAGCACATCACCGCACGGCGCTTAGCTGCAGCGGCATTTACCGTCTTGGCTGTATTTATCTCTGTCTACGATCGCATTGAAGCTGCAAATTTGGCGCTCTTCGCCGTCTTCTTAGCAGGAATTGCAGGGGCAGTAGTGGGTGTGCAGCGCGCACTCAATGGCCAGATCAACGAACACTCACACCAGAGTTACACCACTTCATTCCTTAACTTCATTATGGGAACGACGTTCCTCTGCATTTTCCTTCTTCTACTTGTGATTTTTGGAGATACAGAACTGACGCCACTTCCTGCTGGACCTTGGTGGATTTATACCGGTGGAGTCATCGGCGTTATCTATATTGCATTTACATCAAAGATTGTTCAACATCTAGGCGTATTAACCTTTACCCTCTTTAGCGTGGGTGGAAATTTGCTAGGTTCTTTAATTATCGATGTAGTGTCACCAACAGATGGTGTCCATGTCAGTTGGTATCTAGTCACCGGAATTGCGATGACTTATCTTGGAGTTATCGTGGGCGGCGTAAATAATTCACAGTCGCGGAAACCGCAGAAGCAATAATAAAGAAAGCTGCAATCGCGTAAGAAGAGGTCTTCACAATTGGCAGTGAGTGCGCGTAGAAACCAGCCAGCGTTATTCCAGCTCCCCAGAGAATTGCTCCGAGAATGTTTGCAGATAAGAATTTGTAGTAATTCATCATCGATGCACCTGCAATAGGTGGGACGAAGGTGCGAATCCACGGGAAGAATCGTGCAGCGACAACTGCCCACCATCCTGTGTGCTCATAGAACTTCTCTGCATTAATAATCATTGATTTAATCCGAGGGGATTTACGTTTATCTAAATATGGACGGCCGATGACACGTCCGATAACAAACCCAACTTGATCGCCAAAGAAGGCGGCGGCAACGATGACAGTCACCAGAAGCGCAATATTGATATTTCCGTGTGCAGCAGCGACTAATCCAGCGCTGAAAAGAATTGAATCTCCAGGGAGAAAGAAACCAAAGAGAAGGCCTGTCTCAACAAAAACAATGGCACCGACGATCACATAGAGGAGGAAGGGTGTCAGAGTCATGAATTGAGCATCGAATGATGCTGCGTAGGCGCTCATCTTTGAAGGGATGTCTTCTTTACAGCTGCTGCCACCTTCGCAACGACCTGAGGGTCAAAGACACTTGGCACGATGAATGATGCGTTGAGCTGTGATGATGAAACGCAATCTGCAATCGCTTCAGCTGCTGCCACAAGAAGTTGATCTTCAATCTTGCTGACACCTGCATCGAGCAGACCGCGGAAGATTCCTGGGAATGCGAGAACATTGTTAATCTGATTTGGCTGATCGCTACGACCGGTCGCAACAACTGTTGCGTACTTACGAGCGATCGCAGGATCAATTTCAGGATTTGGATTTGCGAGTGCAAATACAATCGAACCTGGCGCCATTGAGACAACATCGGCTTCAGAGATGACATCTGGCGCGCTGACACCGATAAAGACATCTGCGCCCGCCATTGCCTGGTGGATATCTCCCTGGAAGTTGTCTCGGTTTGAATTATCAATAAACCAACGTCTCATATCGTCTTCGCCTGGAGAGCTCTTGCAGATAACGCCATCCTTATCGAATGCAACAATGTTGGTGACACCGCTTAGAACAAGAAGTCGAGCAATAGCTGTACCAGCAGCTCCAGCACCGCTCATGACAATCTTTACCTCACCGATTGACTTGTTTACAAGCTTCAATGAGTTGCGAAGCGCAGCGAGAACAACAATTGCTGTGCCATGTTGATCGTCATGGAAGACTGGAATGTCGAGAAGTTCGCGTAGACGTGCTTCTATCTCAAAGCAACGTGGCGCTGAAATATCTTCAAGATTGATTCCGCCGTATACAGGTGCAATCAATTGAACGGTCCGAACGATTTCATCGACATCTTGAGTATCGAGGCAGACAGGCCAGGCATCTATATCTGCAAAGCGTTTAAAGAGAACTGCCTTACCTTCCATCACAGGAAGGGCCGCAGCAGGACCAATATTTCCAAGGCCCAGCACTGCAGATCCATCGGTAACAACGGCGACGGTATTGCGCTTCATCGTTAAGCGACGCACGTCTGTTGGGTCATCGACAATTGCCTGACATATGCGTGCCACGCCAGGTGTGTATGCGCGAGAGAGGTCATCGCGAGTCTTCAGAGGAACTTTGGAATTAATCTCAAGCTTTCCACCTAGGTGGAGCAAGAAGGTGCGGTCACTGACCTTGCGAACAGTCAGACCAGCATGGGCCGCGAGAGCTTGATTGATTTCCTGAGCATGATCTTTATCAACAGTGTCACAGGTAATGTCTACAACGACTCTATCTAAGTGTGATTCAACAACATCGAGAGCGGTAATTGTTGCGCCAGCGCTTGTGACTGTTGCAGTAACGAGGGCTACAGGCTGAAGTTCAGGTGCACCTTCAACACGAATTGTGATTCCGTATCCGGGAGATGTAGATGCCATTACACGACTCCGTAGAGACGATCTCCTGCATCACCAAGGCCAGGGACGATATATCCATGCTCATTGAGTTTCTCATCGAGTGAACCTGTTACCAAAGTAATCGGAACACCAGAATCCTTAAATGCATCTTCAACAATCTTGATTCCTTCAGGAGCTGCAAGGAGACAGATTGCAGTGATCTCTGTTGCGCCGCGCTCGATCAAGTAATTGAAAGCAGCAACGAGCGTTCCACCAGTTGCAAGCATTGGATCGAGAACAAAACATTGACGACCAGCAAGGTTTTCAGGAAGACGATTTGCATAGGTGCTTGCCTGGAGAGTCTTCTCATCGCGAACCATGCCAAGGAAGCCAACTTGCGCTGTAGGAAGAAGCTTTGTCATTCCTTCAAGCATTCCAAGACCTGCGCGCAAGATTGGAACAACTACTGGGCGAGGGTCTGCCATCTTCAAGCCTGTCGTTTCAATGACAGGTGTCTTGATCTTTACTGAATGAGTTTTAACATCGCGAGTCGCCTCGTATGCAAGAAGTGTGACGAGCTCTTCAACGAGACGTCGGAAAGTTGGCGAATCTGTGCGCTCATCGCGAAGAACAGTTAATTTATGAGAGATAAGCGGGTGATTGGCGACATGTACTTTCATGGCTCCAACCATACCGATAAAGTCTGGCTATGCAGAATAACGAAGAGCTGATGCGCTTAGCCCTTGATGTGGCGCGCATCGCACCGCAGACGGGCGATATCCCTGTCGGCGCAATCGTTATCAATAGCGATGGGGTTGTTATCGGTAAAGGCTTCAATGAACGCGAAGCTAATAACGATCCCACTGCTCACGCCGAAGTTGTTGCAATTCGAAACGCTGCTACTCGACTTCAGAAATCTCGTCTAGATGGGTGCACATTGTTTGTGACTCTCGAACCGTGCGCGATGTGTGCAGGTGCTATAGCGCAATCGCGAATCTCAAAAGTTGTATTCGGTGCATGGGACGAGAAGGCAGGTGCAGTTGGATCAGTGTGGGATGTTCTTCGTGATCCACGTTCAATCTTTAAAGTCGAAGTTGCTACAGGAGTACTCGAGAAAGAGTGCGCAGAGCTACTGACTGATTTCTTTAAAGATAAGTAATTCGCTTATTGAATTACAAGCTCGTATGAAGGGTTAAGAATCACGAGCGATCCTTCTTCTTCACCGACCATGCCTTCAGCGCGAACTTCCATACCTACTTCAAGGCCAGCGATTTCGCGGCGACCCAAGAAGTTAAGTGTTACTCCACCGGTCTCATCCCAGACTTCTACTTGAAGCGTTGGAGCGCTGCCACGAGGAGCAGTTGAAATTGATGTAACTCGACCTTGTACATGTGCTCGCTTACGCCATTCGATCTTTCCGATTGGAGTGATGTGCTCGGCGTAATGGCTAATTGGAGTAAATGGCATATCAGCGCGAGGCGTGACAGGTGCAGCCTTTACTTGCTTCACTTCATCTTCAGCTCCATCATGAATAACAACTGACTTACCTGAAGTGATGTTGTTGACGTCAAAAGGAATAATCGTTGCTACGACGCGCTTGAGCTGTGAGATCGGTGCTGCAATTTCTTCCGCAGTTTGATCGTGCAGCAATCGACCTAAGAAACGTGAGTAAGAACGACGTGGCAAGAGCAAAGTGAGCTCAACATCAGGCTTTTGTGTTTTGCGAAGCGCGTAGTCCACGACTGAGTTAGCGATGCGACGGTCAGGACAATCAATGAGTTCGAGAGTGATGTCTTCCAGCGCCTCGGATTCAGCCCATGCGCTCTGAATTTCTTCTGCATGGCGATCATCGATAACAAAGTGAACTGCCTTAATTTTATGAGGCTTCAAACTGCGCGCGTAACGAACTGCGCCAACAGTTGCCAAGTCCACGTTGTCAACGAGAATGGTGACATCGTGGCGAGCGATTGATGTTGCGCGCTCTTGCTCGTCTTTCACTTTAAGAGCTGCTTGCTCGCGAACATACTGCTTGCGGAATCGCAAGAAGACGAAGACAAGAATTGGCGCAGCAACGAGAACCATCCATGCACCTTCGCTGAATTTCACTACAGAGAAGATGATGACAACCAAGAATGAGACGCCGGCCGAGATTGAGTTGATCGCAACTTTCCACTGCCAATGTTCTGGGCGAGTACGCAAAGCATGCTTTGTCATTCCTGCACCAGCCAAGGTAAAGCCGGTAAATACGCCGAGAGCGTAGAAGGCAACGAGGTGTTCGACAGATCCTGCAGTGAAGGTAACCAAGAAAAGTCCACCTGCTGAAAGCAAGAGAATGCCGTTAGAGAAGGCAAGGCGGTGTCCGCGCTTTGTGAGCTGACGAGGAAGATAGCCATCGCTTGCAACGAAGTTACAGAGCAATGGGAATGCGCTATATGTGGTGTTAGCGCCAGCAAAGAGAATGAGCATCGTGGCTGCCTGCACCAAGATAAACATCACTGCGCCAAAAGAGCCCTGACCCAGCGCAGCCTTTGCAATCTGAGAGATAACCGTTGGTGATTCATCTTCATAAGGAACAGCGTGAATGTGGCTTGCAAACCATGAGACACCCAGAACAAGAGAACCAAGCAATGTCGACATGATTACCATGGTGCGCTTTGCATTGGTGTGTTCTGGGGCTTTGAAGAGCGCAACTCCATCTGAAATTGCTTCAAGTCCCGTAAGAGATGAACCACCGTTTGCAAATGCACGGAGCAAGATAAAGATTGCTGCAGCTGACATAAGTCCTTGTTCGGAGCCAATATGCACAGCACCTTCTGCATAAGGATCAAGCATTGGAAGGGTGCCGTTAATCAGACGCCATGTTCCCATTCCGAAGACAATCGCCATGCAACCGATGAAGAAGTAGGTAGGAGCTGCGAATGCCTTACCAGCCTCTTTCACGCCACGGAGATTTCCAAATGTAAGAAATGCAATGACCGCAAAGATCATCTCCATCTTAAAATCATGAAGACCAGGGAAAGTTGAGATGATTGCAGCAACACCTGCGGCAGATTGCACGGCAACTGTCACGATGTAATCAAGCATTAGAGCAACTGCGGCAACTTGAGCAACAACTGGGCCGAAGTTATCTCGCGCAACAATGTATGCACCGCCAGTCTTTGTATACACGTCAATCACGTTGCGATAAGAGAGCGTAAGCAATGTAAGAATGATCAAAACGACAGCTGTCATTGGCATCAAGATTGAAAATGCTGCTAAACCAAATGCTGGAAGCAGAGCGATCAGAATCTGTTCTGAACCGTAGGCAGAAGATGAGATGCAGTCAGATGAAAGGATTCCAAGTGCATACTTCTTATCAAGACGCTGGTGTCCTAATGAGTGGCGATTATGCGGAGCGCCTAAGAATGCGCGCTTGATCTTGTAGCGCAGTGGATCCTTAAGGTGGGCATGTTCCTGCAGAGCAACAGGAGCTGGTGCGCCATCTGTCCACGACTTTGCCACTGTGACTCCCTTAATTCCCGTTTTCAACGCAATTTAGTAGGCTCATCTTATGCGCACACAGTTATATATAGATGGTCAATGGGTCGATGGAAGCGGAACTCTCGAGGTAATCGACCCTTCCGATGGCTCTGTGATTGCCCAGGTTGCCACCTCAAGTGACGAGCAGAACCTCGCCGCGGTAGCTGCCGCTGATCGCGCTGCCGCTGATTGGGCGAAGACTGCACCACGTGTACGCGCTGAAATCTTGCGCAAGGCTTTTGAAATCATGACCGCAGAATCGGACATCATTGCCGAATTAATTTCGCGCGAAAACGGCAAGGCGCTTCCTGATGCAAAGGGTGAGGTCGCATACGCCGCAGAGTTCTTCCGTTGGTTCTCAGAAGAAGCAGTCCGCACACCAGGTGATTTCCGCCTTTCACCATCTGGTGACAAGCGAATCTTGGTAACTCACCAACCAATCGGTGTCTCACTACTTATTACTCCTTGGAACTTCCCTGCGGGTATGGCTACTCGCAAGATTGGTCCAGCTGTTGCAGCAGGCTGCACAATGATTTTGAAACCAGCGGGCGAGACACCACTTACTGCGCTTCACATCGTCGACATCATGGAGCGCGCAGGTCTTCCTAAGGGTGTTCTCAATGTCATTCTTCCTGCAAAGACTGGACCTGCAATCGCACAGTTGATGCACGATCCACGCGTCAAGAACCTTTCCTTTACTGGTTCTACACAAGTTGGAAAAATACTTCTTCGTGAAGCAGCAGATCAAGTTATCCGTTGCTCTATGGAGCTCGGTGGCAATGCACCTTTCGTTGTTCTCGATGATGCAAATATTGAAGAAGCAGTAAAGGGTTTGATGCTGGCAAAGATGCGCAATGGTGGCGCTGCATGTACCGCTGCTAACCGCATCTATGTTGCACGTTCCATCGGCGACAAATTCATTGCAGAATTTGCGAAATCAATGGCTGCGATGAAGATGGGTGTCGGTCGCGAGACCGGTACAACACTTGGCGCATCTGTCTCGCTCAAAGAGCGCAACAAGATTGCAGAGCTAGTAGAAGGTGCAACATCTCGCGGAGGAAAAGTTCACCTCGGTGGCAAGACTCCTGATGGGCCTGGTGCTTTCTATCCTCCAACTATTGTCGAAGTTCCAAAAGATGACGAGATCTTGGTCAATGAAGTATTCGGTCCTGTTGCTCCCGTTGTTCTCTTCGATACAGATGAAGAGGCTCTCAAGTTAGCCAACGACACTGATTACGGCTTGATTAGCTACGTTTACTCTGAAGACCTTAAGCGCGCTATCCGCTTTGCAGAAGCCATGGAATCCGGAATGGTTGCAATCAATCGCGGCATGGTTTCAGATCCTGCAGCACCATTCGGTGGCGTAAAGCAATCAGGTCTTGGTCGCGAAGGTGGCTTCGACGGTATTCACGAGTTCTTGCAGACCAAGTACATTGGCGTGGAGATTTAATAACCGAAAGTAGTTTCGTAGGCGAATCAATTCACGGCGAGTAGTTGGACTTCATCTCTATCCTTTGGAAAAAAGGAGTAGAAATGATTAAACCGACTTTTAAATATGTTTACGATCTCTCGCCAGCCGATTGGATTTTCAAGAATCTGACTCCCTACGACTGGGCGGTATTCAATCCACTATCGTCCCTTATACCAAAGGGTTTTGAATCTTACATTTCGATTCGACATGACAATGCACTGTGTGAAGAAGATAAAGGCTTAGAAATTGATTGGGAAATCTTTACCAAGAATCTAATCCCATTTACTTCGACACCAGATGATTGTTTCTATGCACTTTGGAATGGTTATGGAATCAATTTTGAAGAAAATCAGGCTGAACTATTCGTGACATTCGATGAAAATAAAACTGTAGTTCCTTTAAGTGCACATGAAATTCGGTATCTAGAATTTCCTTTGCAACGAGAGTACATGCTCTTTCAAGGCAAATTGCTAGAAAGCCTTAACTTAAACTACAACGATCCACTTTGGCACGGTCGAGAAAGGCCAAATTATGCATGGCCATCAGATAAGAGTTGGATTTACTTCAACGAAATCGATTTTGAAGTTACATTACTTGGCGGAAGTGAAGAGCTAATTTCCGCAATTGAGAGAAATCCACTTTACAAAACCGAGAGATTTCTACCGGAGACCCTAATAAGAGATATTTACTTAGTAGCACCCTGGAATATGCCTGATATTTCTGAGTTTGATCAAGTTGGTCGCCAGCACATTTCATTACGCTCTAGATTATCAAGTGCCATAATCTCATTTGGTTTTCGAATCCGTGGTTAAAGCCAATTCTTCTTGAAGCTTCATTTTTTTAAAAAAAGCAAAAGTGCATGCAGGGCGATCCCGACAAATATTGCCCAGATTAAGTCCACGGTAATCGTGACAATCGCTGTAATAACGTAGGTGCTGACTTCCTGCCAGGTTGATCGCATCTGCTCGCGGATATTGTGCGGGTTCAGAATTCTTACTGATGTACCGATTAGAACACCTGCGATTGCGGGTAGCGGGATTAGAGCGAATACTGGAGAAAGAAGTAGAACAACAATCAGGAGAAATATTGCATGGATGATTGCAGCGCTCTTGGTCTTTCCGCCTGATCGGATATTGACGCTCGTGCGTGCAATTGCACCTGTTGCAGGTTGGCCACCAAAGATCGACGCGACCATCGTTGCGAGCCCCTGTCCGAAAAGCTCTTTATTGGGATGGAACTTCTCTTTCGAGTGAGTCATGCCGTCGGCAACGCGAGCTGCTAAAAGAGATTCAATCGCGGCAAGGAGTGCAATCAATATCGCTGGCGTCATCAGTGATGTCGAGAAGTGAAGACTAGTGCCATTCCATATAAATACATTTCGCGGAATTTCACCGATCTTTGCAACATCAAGTTTGAGAAGAGCAACAATGACAGTCGTGATAGCGAGGGCGGAAAAGCTAGCTGGTACGTATGGTTTTAACTTAAGTCGTTCAATGACTTTGACAATGTTGAACTTAATTAACAACGTTAAAAGCAAGATTGCGATTGTTGATGATTGCACACCACTGTCAATTGCACCCTTAAAGGTGTTGATAGCAACTTGAAGCGTTCGATCACCTTCACCCTTAGCAACACCCAAAGCCATCGGTAGTTGTTGTAGTGCGATAACAACCGCGATTCCTAATGTGAATCCTTCAACGACGGCCCAAGGGATTCGATTGATGATTCCACCTAGTCGAAGAACCGACATTGCAATCACAATTGCGCCAGCCATCAGACCAAGAACAGGAATAGCTTCGATACCGTTCTTGGCAATGACAGGAATCAAAACAACAGTCATTGCGCCTGTTGGGCCACTTACTTGAAAGCGAGACCCACCAAAGACAGCCGCGATTAACCCGGCGAGAATTGCTGTTGCAATGCCAGCTTGTGCTGACATGCCCGATGTAATTCCAAAACCAATGGCGAGGGGGAGTGCCACTATTCCTACGGTTACACCAGAGACGAGATCCGTAAAGAATTGATCTCTGCCTATCCAGAATTCAGAAAGTTTCAAAGCTACTTCTTTTTACGAACCTTATTAACTGCCTTGCTCACACGGTGCTTTGTGCGATTAAGAAGTACTTCCGCCCAAGCGAACTCACTGGCAAGGAGGGCGAAGCCGGCAATCAAAAGTGGAATCCCAGGGATTACGGGTAGAACCAAACCTGTCAGACCCAAGAAGACAAGAGTTCCACCGACAGTAGCGGCGACTACCCAGCGAATCGGATGCGGAAGGCGCTTCCAATTGTTCTTAACCCAGAGCCACCTTGTGCGCATGAGATGAGTTTAGTGGGATTTCGCGAGTTTTAGGTTCTTACGAGGCAAGTAATTTATCAAGGAGTTCATCATCTTTATATTGGAATTTCATAAGTAGGCCTTTTGCTTTTCCCTCGCCGTTTGAATAGTAATTCAGGTCGTAATAAGGGTAAACGTTCATCGCATAGCTTCGCTCTTCAAGATCTTTATTTTTGGGAATCGGATAATTTCTTAATACGTCAACCTCCGCTTGGGCAAAGAATTTGACTAATCTCTTTATGGAAACTTTTTCTACTTTACTAAGTTTCATTGAGCGGCGCTCTTCATCGAATTCTTTCTCACCAATTTTCCGAGCTTTAAAGCTGACTACACCACAGTTATAGCTGTATGCAATTTCGCCATTTGCAAAACAATCAAGCATGAATTTTTCTTTTATCAATTTGCGAGCTTGGGTTTTATATATGGAGCCCTTAGTCTTTAAGAGGTATTTATAGATAGCCAGACGTTGCTTATCGTTCATCCAAAATCCAAGCGATAGATAGTCTTCGAACAAGCTCATGTACCTATTTTGCCTTAGGTTCACAAAGAATGGCGAGTGGTTTATCAATTGAGTTAGAAACCGAAATGCGTTTGCCGCTTTGTAGCAAGACGCTCCCGTGAGCGTTTGACAGATATTTCTCTGTGCCACCACGTTTGCATAGGACCCAAAATTCCAAGAAATGCGCCTTTGTGCGATCTTTCTTACTTGCATCTTGTTGGACCAAATTCGATTTCAGTAATACCTTTTCTAAGCCTTCATCTACTGAACTGATAGTAATTTTAAGTTCAGTATGAGTTTGGTTTTCCGTGCAATTTGAGGTGAGATTGAACTTAATCGCGTCCTGCCGAAGTGATTCTTGTACAGAGGTTGAGTAGTGAGGTGACTGGTATGTGAGTTCACAATTAGGTTCATGTGACTGGCCGACTTGCACGACCACAATGTCGACAGCAACTATTGCGGCGACCAGCCAGACTGGAACTTTGGCTTGAACGAGTTTTGGGATGAGGTTTATAGGTTTTGGTTGAAACATCCGAGCAAATTAGTCTTTGCGCACATTCCAATTAATCTGGAATTCCCAAGTTGTGGATAAGAGCGGAGGATGAGGGATTTGAACCCTCGATAGGTTTCCCTATACACGCTTTCCAAGCGTGCGCACTCGGCCGCTATGCGAATCCTCCCGCGCTCAAACCAGGCGAGCCCGGATTGAACTGGCTAAGGGTAGCGGTGTGAGAAGTCGGTCCTGACACATAAGATTGGCCCAGATCTCCGGTGCGACGGCCGTCGCGCTGAACTCCCCCAGGGTAGGAATACAGCAAGGGCAGGTGCGTTCTGTCGGGTGCACCGGAGGTCCTAACAATCTAGATCCTTGGTCCAACTAGAAGTGAGTTGAGTCCGAGCAATCGAAGGGTATGAATATGAGCCTGGCTCTCTATCGAAAGTATCGTCCATCTGTATTTGCGGATGTCATCGGACAAGAACATGTCACTGTTCCACTTTCTAACGCCCTCGAATCCGGCAAGACCCACCATGCATATCTCTTTAGCGGCCCACGTGGTTGCGGCAAAACATCTTCTGCGCGAATCATGGCGCGCTCGCTTAACTGCGAGAAAGGCCCAACACCAACACCCTGCGGCGAGTGCCAATCATGTAGAGATTTAGTTGCAAATGGTCCGGGGTCTCTAGATGTCATCGAACTCGATGCCGCGACGCATGGTTTGGTTGATGATGCGCGCGATCTTCGCGATAAAGCATTCTTTGCACCGGTTCAAAGCAAGTACAAGATTTACATTATCGATGAAGCGCACCAGCTTGGACCGGGTGCTGCAAATGCACTTCTTAAAGTTGTAGAAGAGCCGCCTGCACACGTCATCTTTATCTTTGCAACAACAGAACCCGAGAAGTTGATTTCAACTATTCGTTCTCGTACCCACCACTATCCATTCCGCTTAGTTCCACCTGGAACACTTGCTGCACACTTGGAAAAAGTCTGCGATGCAGAAGGCGTAAAGGTAGCTAAGGGCGTTATTCCTCTTGTCGTACGCGCATCTGGTGGTTCAGTTCGTGACGCGCTCTCTGTGCTTGGTCAGCTGCTAGCTGGCGCAGGAAAAGATGGCGTCAGCTATGAAATCGCAGTGCAGTTACTTGGTTTTACTGATGGCGCGCTTCTCGATGATGCGATGGACGCAATTGCTGCTCGTGATGGTGCAACTTTATTCCAGACAGTCGACCGCGTAATTGAATCAGGTCACGATCCACGTCGCTTCACACAAGATTTGCTTGAACGTCTTCGCGATTTGATGATTGTTGATGCGCTGCAAGCAACAAATGCCAACAGCATCTTGCGGGAACTTCCTGATGATCAGCTCGAGCGCATGCGTGTTCAAGCACAGAACATCGGCCAAGCATCTCTCTCACGTGCAGCAGATATTGCATCGGAAGGTCTTACACAGATGCGCGGAGCAACAGCCCCGCGTTTGATTCTCGAGCTCATCTGCGGGCGAATCTTGCTTCCAATTGGAGATAACGGTGAGGCAGGAATGCTTGCTCGTATCGAACGCCTCGAGCGCGTCGAAAATATTGCGCCATCCGCCTCTGCTCCGGCAGCAAAGAAGATTGATACGTCGAGCCCTATCGTTCCTACAGAGCCTCGACTAAATCAATCTTCTCCCGGTAAAGAGCCAGACGCGGCTGACTATGTAAGTAAGGTGACGGCTGAGGCGGTTCGTGAATCTAAACCTGTAGAGAAAATAGTCGATCAAAAGCAGGCAGAGCCGGCGAAGAAGATTGATTCCATTGATGTGGCAGGACTTCGTCGCATGTGGCCTGAGGTCATTGAGAACGTTAAAAAGCGCCGTCGTCTTACATGGTCGCTTCTTAGCGCAAGCGCACAGATTCTCGGTGTTGACGATAAGAACATTACCATCGGAATTGTTAACGCCGGTGCACGTGATTCATTCTTGCGCAGTGAATCCGATGCAATTCTTCGCGATGCCTTTATTGAAATTGTTGGTCTTGATCGCAAGATTGAAGTCACTGTTGATCCAAGTATCGATACCTCAACTCCAGAGGCAAAGGCAGTTCGCACAACAGAAGCACCAACGGATCCAACTCAATTGACCGGTGCAGCACTTCTAGCGGCCGAACTCGGTGCAACAATCATTAGCGAAACGAAGCACAACTAATGTCATCAGGAATGTACGAAGGTGCGATTCAAGATTTAATTGATGCTCTTGGTCGCCTGCCAGGTATTGGACCAAAGTCGGCTCAGCGCATCGCTTTCCATATCTTGCAATCAGATGCAGAGATTGCAGATTCATTAGTCGAGGCTGTTCGCACAGTTAAAGATCGTGTGAAGTTCTGTACAGAATGTGGAAACGTTTCTGAAGAGACTCAATGCCGTATCTGTCGCGATCCTCGTCGCGATCCATCCAAGATTTGTGTTGTTGAAGAATCGAAGGACGTTATTGCGATTGAACGCACTCGCGAATTCCGCGGTAAGTATCACGTCCTTGGTGGAGCAATCAGTCCAATCGATGGCATTGGTCCAGATCAGCTTCGCATTCGCGAGCTGATGCAGCGCCTCTCTGATTCAACTATTACTGAAATCATCTTGGCGACCGATCCCAATCTTGAAGGCGAGGCAACGGCCACCTATTTAGCGCGCTTGATTAAGCCGATGGGCATCAACGTTTCGCGCCTTGCATCAGGACTTCCTGTGGGTGGAGACCTCGAATACGCAGATGAAGTGACGCTTGGTCGCGCATTCGAGGGCCGTACTAATCTCTAAAGGCCGTTCGTCTCAGAATGTGGATTGAACGCTGTTCCATATAATGAGAAATTCCTAAATTCGGCTAGCGCGTTAGAAAGTATGGCCTCAGACTTAGGCCATGGCGCTCATCGTTCAGAAGTTTGGTGGATCCTCAGTAGCTGATGCCGAAGGCATGAAGCGCGTTGCTGCACGCATTGTGGCGACGAAGAAGGCGGGCAATCAGGTCGTTGTCGTCGTATCTGCCATGGGCGATACAACAGATGAACTCATCGACCTCGCCAACCAAGTCAGCCCAATCCCACCCGGGCGTGAGCTCGACATGTTGCTGACAGCGGGCGAGCGAATCTCGATGGCGCTGCTAGCAATGGCGATTAACAATCTTGGTTTTGAAGCGCAATCTTTTACAGGTTCACAGGCCGGCGTTATTACAGATTCAACTCACGGCAAGGCGCGCATTATCGATGTAACACCTGGTCGTATTCGTGAAGCGATCGATTCAGGAAACATTGCAATCGTTGCTGGCTTCCAGGGAATCTCGCAGGATACAAAGGACATCACAACGCTCGGTCGCGGCGGATCCGATACGACCGCTGTTGCACTCGCTGCCGCACTTGATGCAGATGTCTGCGAAATTTACACAGATGTTGATGGAATCTTCTCCGCAGATCCTCGCGCTGTTCCAAGCGCTCGCAAACTTTCAACTGTTACATATGAAGAGATGCTTGAACTTGCTGCAGCAGGTGCGAAAGTTCTTCACCTGCGTTGCGTCGAATACGCACGTCGTTACAACTTACCAATCCACGTCCGTTCATCTTTCTCACCACTCGAAGGCACATGGGTAGTTGAAAACCACCCAGAAGGAGGCACCATGGAGCAAGCAATCATCGCTGGCGTCGCACACGATAAGTCGGAGGCGAAGGTAACCATCGTTGGTGTTCCTGACCGCACGGGTGTTGCAGCACGTATCTTCCAGGCACTTGCTGATAACGATCTCAACATCGACATGATTGTTCAGAACGTATCTGCAGCAGCAACTGGCCTTACAGATATCTCCTTCACATTGCCAAAGGCAGATGGTGCAGAAGCGACAACTGTCTTACAGAAGATTCAAGGTGAAGTTGGATTCGCATCAATTCAGTACGACGACACCATCGGAAAACTGTCACTTGTTGGTGCAGGAATGCGTTCGCACCCAGGCGTGACTGCAACATTCTTCGCTGCCATGTCTGAGGCCGGCGTCAATATCGAGATGATTTCTACATCTGAAATTCGTATCTCCATAATCGTTCGCGAGAGCGATCTCGAGCGCGCAGCAAAGGCTGCACACACTGCTTTTGGCCTTGATTCAGATCAGAACGAGGCTGTTGTCTACGGAGGTACAGGACGATGACACAGAAGCCATCACTTGCAGTTGTTGGTGCAACAGGTGCCGTCGGCACTGTAATGCTCGGCATCTTGTCAGAGCGTCCAGATGTTTGGGGCGAGATTCGTCTTATTGCATCAGCCCGTAGCGCAGGCAAGAAGTTAATGTGCCGCGGAGAAGAGCTCACAGTTGTAGCTCTCTCACCAGAGGCATTCGATGGAATCGATGTTGCGATGTTCGACGTTCCGGATGAAGTTTCGGCAGAGTGGGCGCCAGTTGCTGCATCACGTGGTGCTGTCGTTGTCGATAACTCTGGTGCATTCCGTATGGATGCAGATGTCCCACTAGTTGTTCCTGAAGTGAACCCACAGGATGTTAAAAATCGCCCACGTGGAATCATCTCTAATCCAAACTGCACAACACTTTCGATGATTGTTGCAATGGGTGCACTTCATAAAGAGTATGAACTCAAAGAATTGGTTGTCTCTTCATACCAGGCAGCATCAGGTGCTGGCCAGGCGGGTATCGATGCACTTCGCGCACAGATTTCAGCAGTTGCTGGATCTAACGCTGGTGATACTGCAGGCGATGTACGTGCGCTGATTAAAGATAACGGACCATTCCCAGCTCCACTCGCACTCAATGTTGTCCCATGGGCAGGTTCATTGAAGGAAGATGGTTACTCATCTGAAGAGCTCAAGGTTCGCAACGAATCACGCAAGATTCTTGGACTGCCAGGTCTAAAGGTCTCAGCAACATGTGTTCGCGTTCCTGTCATTACAACTCACTCGTTGACAGTGCATGCAACATTTGCGAAAGAGCCATCACGCAAAGCAGCACAAGACATTCTTGAAAACGCAGCCGGGGTGAAGTTGGTTGATGACCCTGAAAACCACAAGTTCCCAACACCAGCAGATGTTGTTGGCACTGACCCAACATGGGTAGGTCGTGTTCGTAAGAGCATCGATGACCCAATGTCATTGGATCTCTTTGTCTGCGGTGATAACTTGCGTAAGGGTGCAGCACTTAATACAGCGCAAATCGCTGAACTTCTTGCTGTCGAATTTACAAAGTAACCTCAAGGTAGACTCCACGCCATGACAATCGTCGTGGCAGGAGGAACCGGTTTAGCTGGTTCTGCCATCGTTCGCGCTTACCAAGCAGCTGGCGAGGAAGTAATTCCTGTCAGCCGCAAAGTGGTCGATCTTCTCGATCGCGATGCCACCTTTAGATTCATCAAGGATGTAAAGCCGTCCCTCGTTGTCGATGCCGCTGCCAAAGTTGGGGGAATCGGCGCCAACAACTCATTCCCTGTGGAATTCCTCTCGGATAACGTCCGCATTCAGAGCAACCTCATGGAGGCAGCTCATGCGGCCGATGTTGAGAAGTTCATCTTCCTTGGCTCTAGCTGCATCTATCCACGAGATTGCGCGCAGCCAATTAAAGAAGAGTATTTGCTGACTGGCCCACTTGAAGAGACAAACTCTGCCTACGCAGTCGCAAAGATTGCTGGTATCGAGCTGATTAGGTCTTTCCGTAAAGAATACGGCCGCGCTTGGATTTCATTGATGCCAACTAACTTGTATGGAATCAACGATAACTTCGAGCTTCAGGGCTCACATGTCTTACCGGCTTTTATACGTCGCTTTGTTGAAGCGGCCGAAAAGGGCGCATCAGTTGAAACTTTGTGGGGTACAGGTTCACCAAAGCGCGAGTTCTTGCATGTTGATGATCTTGCATCTGCAGTTGTGCACCTTGGAAAGACTTATAACTCATCTGATCACTTGAATATCGGAACCGGCGAAGACCTCACCATCAAGGAGCTCGCTGAATTAGTGGCAGAGCTTGCAGGATTTAAGGGCGAACTTGCGTGGGATTCATCAAAGCCTGATGGAACACCTCGTAAGGTTCTCGATGTATCTAAGGCAAAGGCTCTTGGATGGGCACCACAGATTTCACTGCGCGATGGAATCGCATCAACTATCGCTTGGTATAAAGATGCAACAGCTAAGGGAGAAGTACGACGATGAGCAGAAAAGTAGCCCTCATTACCGGTGTTACAGGTCAAGATGGTTCATACCTTGCAGAGTTCTTGCTTGAAAAAGGTTACGAAGTACACGGCCTCATCCGTCGCTCCTCAACATTTAATACATCCCGCATCGATCACATCTATCAGGATCCACATGTAAAGAATCCACAATTGTTCTTGCATTACGGCGACCTTATCGATGGAGTTGGACTCACCAACCTTATTCGGGAAATTAAACCAACTGAGGTCTACAACCTCGGAGCACAGTCACACGTACAGGTCTCATTCACGATGCCTCAGTACACAGGCCAGGTTGATGCAGTGGGCGCAGTGGGCTTACTTGAGGCTATTCGTAGCGCAGATATTGATACTCGTTTCTATCAAGCATCAACGTCAGAGCTCTTCGGCTCAACCCCACCGCCTCAGAATGAAAATTCAGTCTTCCGCCCACAGTCACCATATGCAGCTGCAAAGTTGATGGCCTACTGGTGCACCGTTAACTACCGCGATGGTTATGGCATGCACGCCACTAACGGAATTCTCTTCAATCACGAATCACCTCGCCGCGGTGAAACATTCGTTACTCGCAAGATCACTCGCGCAGTTGCTGCAATCAAGGCAGGACAGCAAGACAAGTTATTCCTCGGCAACATGGATGCGGTGCGCGACTGGGGTTATGCAAAGGAATACGTCGAATCAATGTGGCTGATGCTTCAGCAAGATAAGCCATCTGATTACGTTGTTGCCACAGGCGTTGGTGCAACTGTTAAAGACTTTGTAGAGGCATCGTTCTCACATGCAGGACTCAATTGGGAAGACCACGTTGAGACAGATAAGAAATACATCCGTCCAACAGAAGTTGATGCGCTGATCGGCGATCCATCAAAGGCAGCAAATGCATTTGGGTGGAAGGCAAAGACACATTGGAAAGAGCTTGCTCACCTGATGGTTGATGCTGATATCGAAGCTCTCGCTCGCAAGAACTAGAGTGTTACTTCAGTCTTCGCGGCTTAATTGCGTCAGAATCGGTCACGCTGGTTTCCAGACTTGCTCCAACCGCTAACGCGTAACGCCGAATAGTACTCAATGTGGGATTGGCATCGTATCTTTCAAAAATCGCAACGGCTGGTTGGCTAATTCCCATTCTTTCGCCAACTTGCTCTTGAGATAAACCTTTCTCTTTCCGCATCTTGATCAATTCAGAAATGAATTGGTCGTGATCTTCGGCTAGCGCAATCGCGCGCGCCTCGATTCGGGCTCTAGAATCCTTCATAAGTTTTAGTTTATACATGAAATCTACTCAGTCAACTCGTTGATACCCCAGTGCGATTGCCTTCCTGACTCAAAGTATTCTCGAGCCCGCTGAATCTCCCTATTCTGAAGCTGTTTAATATCTTCGCGAATCTTTACTTGCTTCTCGTGGATGTGATGACCAATGAAGTAACCAGGTACCTCTGACGGCTCTGAGTGGTACATCCTGAAGAGCAGTTGGACGGTCTTTAAAGTCCCATTCTGTTGGATTTCACGTGCAGTGATGTTTTGCCATCGAATTTCGAATAGTTGTGGCATAACTCTTCCGTTGAGCGCTTTAAGTTGTTTGATCGGGAGGAGATCGCCGCGCATCGCTTTCATCAAAGTAGTGCGGATATCTGCTCTTGCAGATGCTAATAAATAGTCATTTATCAGCCGGTTTTCTTTTATGTAGGCACCTTCGAAAGCATCGAGTGCAGCGTGAAGATCACTTCCAGGTTTAGCGTCGAATTCGCTAAACCATTTAAATTTAACAGGTGAGCCGGAGCTGCAACGTGATGTTATTTCTATTTTTCGCATTTAGCGAAGATATTTTATTCATGCGACAAATGAGGCAGGTGCTCAGAAAAATGTGGACGGTGAATTACTCAGAGTAATGAAAAACTAAAACAAAGGTGTAAGTGTCACGAGAGAAACTTCTGGTGGACTTGCTACGCGAATTCGCGCAAAGGGACTTGTTCCCATTCCCGCAGAGACATGTAGGTAAGGCTCATCATCGTTGTAAGTGAGACCACGTGCGCGCCAATTCGGTAAATCGCAGTTTGTAGTTAAAGCTTTAGACCCACCAAGCCATGGCAATCTAATCTGCCCGCCATGTGTATGGCCCGCAAAGATCACATCTAATTTGTCATTGCTCATGCCTTCGATGATGCGCAGATATGGTGCGTGAGTAACTCCAATTGCTAAATCACAATCTCCGGGTTCGCCTGCAACAAGTGAGTAATCATCGAATTGAAGATGGGCATCATCTGTTCCACGAGCTTCAATAACAGTGTCATTAATCTTTATGGTTGCGCGAGACCTATTCAGGTTCTTCCAGCCATGAGCTTGTAACCCAGCATCGAGCTCTGGCCATGGAAGATCGGCACCGTGGACTCGCTTTCCGTGATCTGGCAATAAGTACTTCAGTGGATTCTTGGGTTTTGGAGCGAAGTAATCGTTGGATCCGAAGACAAAGAGACCAGGAATATCGAGCAACCCATCGAGGGCATCAAGGACAGTTGGCACCGCCTTCATATCTGCCAAGAAGTCGCCGGTGCTAATAACTAAATCAGGGGAGTACTTCACCCACGATTTAATATCGGCAATTTCGGTCTTGCGCTTTGGAGTCAGGTGAAGGTCCGAGAAATGCAGAATTCGAATAGGCGCATGACCCTCGGGAAGTACCGGAATTTCAGCTTCTCGGAGCACATAACTCATGGAACAGAGGCTACAGGGGCGTGAGAAGATATGCCCATGGGTCTAAAAGAGAAACTCCACGAAGATTTAACAGCAGCTATTCGCAGCAGCGACAAGTTGGTATCCGGAACCATCCGTATGGTTCTGACAGCAATCACCAATGAAGAAGTTGCTGGCAAAGAAGCACGCGTATTGAGCGATGACGAGATCATCACTGTCCTCTCTCGCGAGGCGAAGAAGCGTCGCGAAGCTGCTGAAGAATTCGCAAAGGCAGGCCGCACAGATAAGGCAGCAGAAGAAAAGGCAGAAGGCGAAGTCATCGCCAAGTACCTTCCTGCTCAATTATCTGAAGATGAGATCAAGAAGATTATTGCTGATGCAGTTGCATCAACTGGTGCTGCAGGACCTGCTGATATGGGCAAAGTTATGGGCGCTATCAAGCCACTCATTGCAGGAAAAGCTGATGGATCAATCGTTTCATCGCTCGTGAAGTCAACTCTCGCTGGAGGAAATTAATGAAGTTTGAATACGCAACTGTTCCACTTTTGTCTCACGCAACAAAGCAGATTCTTGATACTTGGGGTTCTGATGGATGGGAGCTCGTACAAGTTGTTCCAGCACCAGGTGGCGAGCAGCTCGTTGCTTACATGAAGCGTGAGGTTAAGTAAATGTCAGTAGATGTCCGCGCGAAGTTAGCTGAAAAGGGTCTCACTCTTCCTATTGCTACAAAGCCACTTGCTGCATATGTTCCTGCAGTTCGCACAGGCAACATTGTCTTCACAGCTGGCCAGCTTCCGATGGTCGATGGCAAGATCGCACGTGAAGGTAAGGTCGGTGCAGATGTCACTGTTGAAGATGCTTACGAGCTGGCAAAGATCTGTGCAATTAACGCACTTGCTGCAGTAGAACTCGTTGCACCTGTTGATTCAGTTGTGAAGGTAGTTCGCATCGTTTGCTACGTTAACGGAGCGCCAGGATTCGTTTCACACCCAGCAGTTGCTAACGGAGCATCAGAGTTGTTTATGCATATCTGGGGCGATGCAGGAGTTGCAGCTCGAAGCGCGATTGGCGTTGCAGAGTTGCCTTTGAACTCACCCGTTGAGGTTGAACTCACTGTTGAAGTTGCTTAACCGAAACGGTTAAGCAAAAGAACTATTTACCGCGCTTTTCGAGGCGCTCGATATCGGTGATCAGCACTGCGCGACCATCGAGACGAAGCCATCCGCGACCAGCGAAATCTGCGAGAGCTTTATTTACTGTCTCGCGTGATGCGCCAACAAGCTGAGCAAGCTCTTCTTGTGTGAGATCGTGGTGAACAAAGAGACCTTCATCGGTAGCTTTACCGAAACGTGTACCAAGATCAATAAGCGCCTTAGCAACGCGACCTGGGACATCTGAGAAGACGAGATCGCCGACAGCCTCATTGGTGCGACGAAGGCGCTGAGCCAAACGTGCAAGAAGCTGTAGTGAAACATCTGGATTATCGCGAAGCCATGGAATTAACTTTTCGTGGCTTAGTGAGAGAAGCTTTGCATCAGTGACTGCAGTTGCAGTTGATGTACGAGGTCCTGGATCAAAGAGTGAGAGCTCGCCAAACATCTCGCCAGGGCCGAGGATTGAGAGAAGGTTCTCACGCCCATCACCGCTAGCTGTTCCAAGCTTGAGCTTTCCATCAACGATGACATAGACGTGTTCGCCCTCATCGCCTTCTTTAAAGAGGATTCCACCTTTTGCAATCTTTACAGGGTCCATTGAGGCGCGGAGTGATGCAGCAGATGCATCATCGAGCGCTGTAAAGAGCGGGGCGCGACGTATAACTTCATCATCTTGTGGCACAGCGGTACTTTATACCTGTGACGGCCGATACGGAAAATCGAAAAAAAGCAAGGGCGATTTACCGTATTTTGACGAAAACGTATCCAGAGATCCGTTGCGAACTCGATTTTAAGAACCCACTTCAATTAATCGTGGCGGTTGTACTTTCAGCCCAATGTACGGATAAGAGGGTTAACCAGATTACGCCTGCTCTCTTTAAGAAATATAAGAGCGCTAAAGATTATGCAAAAGCCCCGCTGCCTGAAATTGAAGAGTACATCTTCTCAGCGGGTTTCTATCGCGCAAAGGCTCGCCACCTGAAAGGCCTAGGCACGAAGTTAGTTGAAGAGTTTGATGGAAAAGTTCCTGCGACTCTCGAAGAGCTCATCACTCTTCCTGGCGTTGGAAGAAAAACTGCAAATGTTGTTCTGGGTCACGCATTCGATATTCCTGGAATCACTGTTGATACACACTTTGGTCGTCTATCTCGTCGCTTTGAGTGGACTACGTCGATGGATCCCGTAAAAGTTGAATATGAAGTAGGCGAACTCATTCCGCAGAAAGAGTGGACCAATCTTTCTCAGCGCATGATCTGGCATGGGCGTCGTATCTGTCACTCCCGTAAACCTGCATGTGGCGCGTGTCCAGTCGCTAAAATCTGTCCATCAGTGGGGATCGGCGAGATGGATCCCAAAAATGCTGCTCTATTAGTAAAGACAGATAAGGACTTTCGATGAAGCTCAGAAGTACAGCAGTTCTCGTTCTAGTTTCACTTCTTACGCTCTCAGCATGCGGAAAGTCAGAACCTATAATCACCGGTGAAGTAGTTGCCTGTAACCATATTGATCTCATTGAGAATCCAACTCAAGAGGTTGCCGCAGAATGTCTCGACAGCTCACCAGGTGTGAATATCGCGGCTATTAAAGGTCCTGCAATTATCAACGTATGGGGTTCATGGTGCGATCCATGTAAAGAAGAGATCCCATATTTTGCTGAATACTTCCAGACTAAAGATCCTCAGATTCAGCTAATTGGTGTAGATGTCGAAGAGAAGCGCATAGAAGATGGTCGCATGTTCGCCCGCACCCACGGCATCATGTGGCCAAATCTCTTCGATGGCGATGGCTCAACCCGAAAGTACTTCGGGATGGGCGTCCCAGTGACCTGGTTCATCGACAGCGATGGAAAAGTTTTGTATAAGAAAATAGGTCCTATTAAATCTGTCGAAGAGCTGCGAACTCTGAGCTTCAAGTATTTTGGACTTCGATAACTATGATTTTTGATCTTATTGTCGCTGCAGTCTTCTTCTTTGAGGTCAAGAGCGGATTTGCTGACGGCTTTATAAAGAGCCTCCTTAAAACCGTTGGATATATTTCTGGAGCAATTGGAGGTCTCTATTTAGCATTGCAATACAACCACAGCGCTTGGGTGATCTTTGCGATTTTCTTCGGAGCAGGTGTCGGTACTTGGGTTGGCTCGATACTCGCAAAGGCGCTAAAGCTCACTGTTTTGCGCGGCCCACTTGCATGGATTAATTCCTGGGCTGGTGCACTACTGCATGGGTTGAAAGTTGTGGTGCTTGCTTATGTTGTCGGAACAATTTTGTTGTGGGCGCCCTGGTCTACTGGGCAGAATGCAATCGCTGAGAGCAAGGTGTATTTAAAGCTCAATACTTATGCCCCATCAATTCTTGAGAATCTTCAGGATGAAATTGGAAAGCGCTTCGAGAAGTTTTAACTCTTCAGCTTCACCAGATCAAAAGCGAGCATTGCACATCCCACCGCTCCAGCCTTGGCGCCGTAGTGTGCAACTTTGAGCTCTGGCATACGCTGGAAAGTTAATGAGTTTTCTAAATAATCGCGAATTGGTTTAAGTAACAATTCACCAGAGCGAGCAAGTCCGCCACCAAAAACAATTGCTTCCGGTGCAAGCATTGTGATGACATATTCGCATCCACGAGCAAGAGCGAGAGCAGCTGTGTTCCAGATATCTGTAGCAACAGCATCTCCAGCAGAGACGAGATTTGCGATTTCTTCTGTTGTCTTTGCATCACCAGTGCGGTTTTTATATGCGGTTGAGATTGAAAGAGCTGATGAAGCTGCCTCTAAGCAACCCTTCTTTCCGCAAACACAATCGAAATCTCCATTGACATTGATGTGTCCGATCTCGCCAGCAAAACCATCGGAATATCGAATCTTCCCATCAATAACGAGGGCTGCTGCGATACCAGTGCCGATAGCGATAAATACTGAGTTTTTATAGCCGGCAGCTGCACCATCGCGATGTTCTGCAACGCCCGCTGTGCGTATGTCATGGCCAGCAGCAACAGGGATTCCGAGTCGATCTTGCAGTTGATCACGAATAGGGAAGTTCTTCCATCCGAGGTTTCCAGACCAGCGACAGATCCCAAGTGCATCATCGAATACCCCAAGAACACCAAGACCTACTGCAGATACTTCGTGCTGGAGAGAATATTCGCGCACAATCTTTTCAATCAGCGCAAGAGTGAGCTGACCATCAGGATCTGGCTTTGGGGTAGCAGTGCTTGCGGTCGAGATAATGTCGAAGGCGTCATTGACTAATGCGCTCTTGATCTCTGTTCCACCGATATCGACTGCGACTACATACTTCACAGCGGTGAGTGTAATTACTTATCGAGGATGATTGAGCGAGATAGCCCGCGTGGGTTATCTGCGTCGACTCCGCGCGCCTTCGCCTTTGCAATTGCTACGCGCTGAGCACGAATCAAATGTGCCATTGGGTCCAATGTGCTTGATTCGAAGATCGCACCTGTTGATTTGATATCGCGCACGAGGTCGGCCGGAATTTCTCCAAATGCCCAGACAGCACGACCTGGCTGAGAGATTGAGAGCGGACCATGGCGGTAGTCGAGAGCTGGATAAGCCTCTGCCCAGAATTGTGATGATTCGCGAGTCTTTAACGCCGCCTCGTGTGCGAGACCAATTGTCCATCCCCGTCCCAGGAATGAAATTTGTTCGACATCGATCAGTGCGCTGATGTCACTTGCTAAAGCCTCTTCGGCATCCTTCACGATTGAAGCGAGATCAAAGCCAAGGGATGCGCGGAGCAGACCAAGTGCCGCAGTTGCCCAACGGGTCTGCAGAACTGACTTCTCATCGGCAAAGTCCATGATGATCGTCTCTGTTGCGAGCTTCTCGACTGGGGAGTCGTGGATCGCGGTGAGGATGGTGGAGGGAGTTGTGACCTTTCCTAGGAGGTCCACAATCTCGGTTGTGGTGCCCGACCGTGAAATCGAGACGATTCGGTCGTATTTACGACCATAGTTGAACTCTGAGCCAGCATAGACATCGGTCTCGCCATGGCCGGCCGCCTCACGCAGGGAGGCGTAGGCCATCGACATAAACCAAGAGCTTCCGCAGCCTACGACCGCCACGCGCTCGCCCTTTTTTGGGAGCTTATGGAAGACAGAAGGTGCGAATTCAGCTGTCTTTGCCCATATTTCTGGCTGGGAGGCGATCTCAATATCTGCGTGTAATTGGCTGCTCATGGCGCAACCATAAAGAGAGGCGGGGTGAGAAGTCAAGAATTTTTGCGCATTTTTGCATTTATTTGTTCGTTATCAAACAGTTATACGCAAACCGTTGATTTGGGGCTGGCGAGGATGTCTACTTCTCTCAACGAAGCCCTTCACGGGGCCCTACCGTATGAGGAGTTATATAGATGAAGAAAGTGACTCGCGTTAGTGCACTTGTTGCAACTACCGCATTGATCGCTTCAGCTTTCCTTGGCAATTCAGCTAAGGCAGCAGATGTAGTCGAGCTAAAGATGGTTGCTGCAGATTATGCAAACATGCAGCCATTCTGGGATGACCTTGCAGCTAAGTTCACAAAGGCAAACCCAACAATCAAGGTAACAGTCAACGTTGTCTCATGGGAAACAATTGATGACAAGGTAAAGACACTTATTGCAACAGGTCAGACACCTGACGTTGTCAACAAGGGTGACTACTCAGCAGCAGCTGCAGAAGGTCTTCTCTATCGTGCAGACGAGATGGTCAGCAAGAAGACTCTTGATGACATCGTTCCAACATTCCTCAACAACTCCAAGTACAACGGTGTTGCTTATGCTGTTCCAGACTTGGCATCAGCTCGCGCACTCTTCTACAACAAGGACATCTTGAAGAAGGCTGGCGTTACAAAGCTTCCAACAACATGGACAGAGCTCGAGAAGGTTCTCAAGCAGATCAAGGCTAAGGTTCCAGGCGTCTATCCATACGCACTTCCACTCGGACCAGAAGAAGCACAGGCTGAATTCTCAATCTGGGCTGGCGGTAACGGTGGAGTTACATTTAAGAATGGCAAGTGGGTTATCAACTCTAAGGAAAACGTACAGACAATGACATTCCTTAAGAAGCTCACAGATCAGAAGTTGACACAGCCAAACCCAGCTAAGTGTGATCGCACAGCATGTGCACAGACACTCTTCGCAGCAGGTAAGGCAGCATTCATCAATGGTTCAGTCTTCCTTCCAGGATGGCTCAAGGACAACGGTGGAGCAAAGATCAACCTTGGTTCAGGTTCATTCGTAGCAGCTCCAGGTAAGAAGCCTGTAACACTTGGTGTTCAGGATTACTTCACTGCTTACAAGGCAAATGGCCACAAGGCTGAAATTACAAAGTGGATGGACTTCATCTTCGAGCCAACAAACTACGCAGCATTCCTTAAGGCTGCTGGTGGCTTCATTCCTGCAACAAAGTCAGCGGGAGCGAATGCAGCGAAGGATCCAGCACTAGCGCCATTTATTAAGTTGCTTCCATCTGCAATCTTCTACCCAGGAGATCAAGCAGCATGGCCAGCAGTTAAGGGTGCAATTCAGCAGCAGATCGGTACTGCTCTAGCTAACCCACAGAAGGCGCTTGATGCTATTCAGGCGAAGGCTGAAGCAGCTAAGTAATCCGAAAAAAGTATGAAGGCGGGGGTTCGTGTTCAACCGCGAACCCCCGTCGCTTTTTTATAAACCAGCTTTACTTTGTAAGATGACAGTTCAATAACAAACTTGGGAGATTCCAGATGTCAGGGCGCACGATGAACAAATCTCGTTTAGGCGCACTTCCTTGGATCGCACCAGCAATAATCATGATTGCAGTCTTTGTTGTATGGCCTGCATTCGAAATGATTCGCACTTCTTTTCAAAATGTTGGTGCGACAGGACAGAGCAAAGGCTGGGCGGGTTTTGATAATTATCACACCCTTTTGCAGAACCCTGATTTAAAGAACGTCCTAATCCGCACATTCATCTGGGTTGTAGGCGTTGTATTTTTCACGATGATTATCTCGTTGCCGGTAGCGCAACTTCTCAATGCAAATTACCCAGGTCGCAAAGTTGTGCGCTGGTCCATCATCGTTCCATGGGCAGCATCACTTGTAATGACATCGACTGCCTGGAAGTGGATTCTTGATGCTTACTATGGGGTCCTCAATGAGATCGCAATTGACCTTCACCTGCGCAAAGAGTCCATCGACTGGCTTGCAGATACAAAGCAATCATTTATCTGGTTGATGGTCGTAGCGGTATTCGTATCGATTCCATTTACATCATTTGTAATTCTGGCTGGACTTTCAACTATTCCTAATGACATTAAAGAAGCATCACATGTCGACGGTGCTACCTCATGGAAGAGTTACCGCCACATCACATTCCCATTGCTAAAGCCATCACTCTTTGTGGCGGCAGTTATCAACTTGATTAACGTCTTTAACTCATTTCCTATCATCTGGGTCATCACTCAAGGTGGACCTGGCTATGAGACAGATACAACGACAACCCTTGCCTACAAGATCTCCTTTAGAGATCAGGATGTCGGACAGTCGGCAGCAATGGCGGCGGTCAACTTTGTAATTATCCTTGTATTTATTGGGCTTTTCCTTAAGGCATCGAAGAACCAGGAGCAGAACTAATGAGCACCCAGGTACTTCCAAAGCGCCATAAGCGTTTCACAGGTAAGAGAGTCTCACTGACAATTTCAGCATGGACGATGGGATTCCTTTTCTTCGCACCATACCTGCAGATGATTTTGACAGCGCTTAAGTCACAAGAAGAAATCACTGCTATTCCCTCTACCTACCTTCCAAAGAAGTGGGCTTTCAGTAACTTCACCGGTGTGTGGAAAGAGATCCCACTCGCTACCTATTTGAAGAGCTCTTTCATCATCTCAATCTCTGCAACTTTGATTGTAATTGTGATTGCTATTCCTGCAGCGTATTACGTTGCCCGTAATAACTTCCGAGGTAAGAAAGCCTTCTTGCTCTTGGTGCTCGTTACTCAGATGTTTGCACCTACAGCTCTTGTTGTCGGTATCTTCCGCGAAATCGTCGCCTTTAAATTAGTAGATACATATTTGGCGCTGATACTTATCTACGCTGCATTTAATATGGCCTTCTCGATTTGGATTCTCTCTAGTTTCTTTGCAAGCATTCCTAAAGAAGTTGAAGAAGCAGCTTGGATTGATGGTTGCTCCCGCTTCACAACACTGACAAAGATTGTTCTTCCACTTGCGCTACCTGGATTGGTGACTGCATTTATCTTCACCTTTATCGCTGCCTGGAACGAGTTCGTTATTGCGTTGACTCTGACATCATCACCAGAACACGAACCACTGACAGTTGGTTTGACAGCGCTTATCGGTCAGTACCAAGTGCAGTGGAACTACCTCTTTGCAGGATCTCTTATTGCGATAGTTCCAGTCGTTATCCTCTTTGCACTTATTGAGAAGTGGCTCGTCGGTGGACTCACAGCGGGCAGCGTGAAGTGAACAAGCAGGATCGCCTCAGCCGAATCCTCGAGATTGTTGTCGAAAGAAGCAGTGTTGAAGTTGAAGAAGTTGCCGAGATTCTCGATGTCTCTGCCGCCACAATCCGTCGAGATTTCGACTCTTTAGCCCGCCAACAGCTTCTTTCACGTACCCATGGCGGAGCAGTCGCAACAGGTGGATCAATCGCTCTTCCACTTAATTACAAGATGGCCAAGGGCGATGAGGTCAAACAACGTATCGCTGAAGCTGCCGCCGAATTAGTTTCACGCCACGATGTCATCGGTATTAACGGCGGAACAACAACAACTGCCGTTGCACGGGCAATTGTTGCTCGCTCAGAATTCGCGGCTGGCGATGCGACAGATCTTCAGCCGGCTCTTACCGTCGTTACTAACGCAGTTAATATTGCAGCAGAGTTAACAGTGCGCCCTCACATCAAAATTGTCGTCACAGGTGGGGTAGCGCGTCCTCAATCCTATGAACTCACTGGCCCCTTTGCAGAAGAGGTTTTGAAAGAAGTAAATATTGATATTGCATTCTTGGGAGTAGAAGCGATTGATGCGGTAATTGGTGCTGCTGCTCGCCATGAAGATGAAGCGCGCGTCAATCGCCAGATAGCTGCACGAGCTCGCAAAATTGTCGTTGTTACCGATAGCTCAAAGTTCGAAAAGCGAGCATTTGCATCGATTCGACCTGTCAATGAAATCGATGTGCTGATTACCGATAGTGGTCTCGATAAGAAAACCGTCAAGGCATTTAAAGCTCTTGACGTCGATGTTGTGATTGTTTAAGGAGAATCTGATGTCACGTACAACTTCCGGAAAGTTAGTCCTTGAAGCACAAGCTGCAGGTACTGCAGTAGGTGCATTTAATGTCATTCTTCTCGAACATGCAGAGGCGCTCGTCGCTGGGGCAGAGAAGTCCAACCTTCCTGTCATCCTGCAAATTAGCGAGAATTGCGTTAGCTATCACGGCGCTCTAAAGCCAATCTCGGTTGCAACGATTGCAATCGCAGATCACTCAAGTGTTCCAGTATCAGTACACCTCGATCATGCTGAAAGTGAAGATCTCGTTAAAGAGGCTCTCGATCTTGGCTATGACTCAATTATGTTCGATGGCTCCAAGCTGCCCTATGAAGAGAACGTTGCAGCTAGCCTTCGCATGGCTCAGTTATGTAAGAGCTACGGAGCAACGCTAGAGGTAGAAATCGGTGAAGTAGGCGGAAAAGACGGGGTTCACGCACCCGGAGTACGTACCCGCCCTGAAGAGGCTCTGGCATTTGCCCAAGCAACCGGTACGGATTTATTGGCAGTAGCGGTGGGTTCATCTCATGCGATGACTACACGCGATGCCACTCTTGATTTTGATTTGATTGCAGATATTGCAGCGACTGCGAAGTTGCCGTTAGTTCTCCATGGTTCTTCTGGCGTCAGCGATGCCGATATTCAGAAGGCTGTTCGCGCTGGAATGAGCAAGATTAATATTGCAACGCATCTCAACGGAGTCTTTACCCACGAAATTCGCGCAGCCCTCGATGAAAATCCTAAGCTGGTAGACCCACGCAAGTACGTGGACCTAGGCCGTACAGCTATTGCTGATGAAGTTGCGCGATTGCTCGCGCTTCTTAATCTTCGCTAGTACTGCTCTTTAAACCTTCTGCAATCAACTTCATCACATTGGGATCTGCAAGCGTTGTGGCATCTCCGACAGCACGGTTTTCGGCAACATCCTTCAACAAACGGCGCATGATTTTTCCGCTTCGAGTCTTTGGGAGTTCATTAACAACCATAATCTGACGAGGCTTTGCAATCGCGCCGATTTCCTTTGCAACGTGGTTACGAAGTTCCTTAACCAGCTCTTCTCCTTCAACATGCTCGATTCCACCGCGCAAAATAACAAAGGCAACAATGCCCTGCCCTGTCATTGCATCTGCGGCGCCCACAACAGCTGCTTCAGCAACTGCTTCATGAGAGACAAGTGCTGATTCAACTTCAGTTGTAGAGATGCGGTGCCCAGAGACGTTCATGACATCATCTACCCGACCGAGTAGCCAGATTGCTCCATCATCATCGAGCTTTGCACCATCGCCCGCAAAGTAAATATTCTCAAAGCGAGACCAATAGGTTTCTTTAAAGCGTTCTTCCTCACCCCACACACCGCGCAACATTGATGGCCATGGTTGATCGAGAATTAAATAACCACCATGTCCATCTCCAACAGGAACGCCGTTGTCATCGACAACCTTTGCGCTAATACCTGGGATAGGACGCATTGCTGAGCCTGGTTTTGTTGCAGTAACGCCGGGAAGCGGTGAAATCATGATTGCGCCGGTCTCTGTCTGCCACCAGGTATCAACGATCGGACAACGCCCACCACCGATGACATGGCGGTACCAAATCCATGCTTCAGGGTTAATAGGTTCACCAACAGAGCCAAGAAGACGAAGAGTGGAGAGGTTAAATTTCTCTGGATACTCATCTCCCCACTTCATCCAGGTGCGAATCAACGTTGGAGCTGTATACAAAATAGTGACGCCGTACTTTTCAATGAGTTCGAAGATGCGTCCCTTATGTGGAGTATCAGGTGTGCCCTCATACATTACCTGTGTTGCGCCATTAATAAGCGGTCCATAAACCATGTATGAGTGGCCGGTAATCCAGCCGACATCTGCTGTGCACCAATAGACATCTGTCTTTGGCTTGATATCGAATACAACCTTATGAGTGTATGCAACTTGTGTGAGGTATCCACCTGTTGTGTGGAAGATTCCCTTTGGTTTTGCAGTGGTACCTGATGTGTACAAGATAAAGAGAGGATGTTCGCTATCGAAAAATTCTGGAGTATGTGTTGAGTGCTGACGATCGACCATGTCGTGCCACCAGATATCGCGATCTGAATTCCATGCAGTCTCTTGCCCTGTGCGCTTTACAACAAGAACTTGCTTCACATTTGTCTCGCCCTTGAGCGCTTCATCGACCGCAGGCTTTAAAGCAAATGCTGCGCCTTTACGGAAACCACCATCTGCTGTGATGACTAACTTTGCATCTGCATCTTGAATACGAGAGAGAAGCGCATCGGCAGAAAATCCACCGAAAACTACAGAATGAATTGCACCAATACGTGCGCATGCAAGCATTGCAACAGCTGCCTCAGGAATCAGTGGCATGTAAATTGCAACGCGATCGCCTGCAGAAATTCCCATTTCGGTCAGGGCATTGGCTGCTTTACAGACATCGGCTAAAAGTTGTGCGTACGAAATTGTGCGAGTGTCACCAGGTTCGCCCTCGAAGTGGAAGGCGATGCGGCCGCCGTGGCCTTCGGCCACGTGACGATCGAGGGCGTTGACTGAGGCGTTGATCTTTCCGCCGACAAACCACTTGGCAAAGGGTGGGTTCCACTCGAGCGTGGTATCCCACTTGCGATCCCAGACCAGTGCCTCTGCCTGACGCTCCCAGAAGGCGAGGCCATCGTGGTGGGCCTCCGCGTAGAGGGCGTGCTGGGCGTTGGCCTGTGCAGCAAACTCGGGAGATGGGGTAAATGTCCGATTTTCAGAGGAGAGGTTGTCTAGGGTTTCAGCGCTCATAACGGCAAAGCATAGGAGTTTTTACGCTCAATAGATAGGTTTTTCGGGGGCGAGATTCATCCACAAGAGCCACGAAAGCTCTGATTTATAAGGCTTTTGAGGGCCATCATCGCCCCCATGACTCTCATTACCTTCCTCAGCTATCTCCTTAAATTCCTCAGCAACCCAGCCCTTTTGGCCGCCCTAATTTCAGCTATTCAGAAGATTCTGCACTGATTTTTGCCCTCGCGCTCGTGGCGATTTTCGCTTACGCGGGGGTAGGTGGTTGGATTAGCCGTAAACCGCAGCAAGAGCCAATGGTGCCTTTTCGCGATGGGTTTACACCCTCGATCTACCCATTGGAGACATCATGCCAATCGCAACCCCTGAAGTTTATGCAGCAATGTTGGATGCCGCTAAGGCAGGAAAGTTCGCATATCCAGCGATCAACGTTTCTTCATCTCAGACAGTTATCGGTGCTATCCGCGGATTCGCAGAAGCTGGTTCAGATGGAATCATCCAGTTCTCATGGGGCGGAGCTGAATACGCTTCTGGCTCAACAGTCAAAGATCAGGTTGCTGGCGCAGTAGCGCTCGCAGAGTTTGCACACGTTGTTGCAAAGAATTACAACGTCAACATTGGAATTCACACAGACCACTGCCCTAAGGAGAAGCTCGACACATTTATGCGTCCACTTCTTGAAATCGGTGCGCAGCGCGTTAAGGAAGGCAAGCAGCCTTTGTTTAACTCTCACATGTGGGACGGCTCAGCTGTCGACATGAAGGAGAACATGATCATTGCGAAGGAACTCCTCGCAAAGTCAGTTGCTGCAAAGACAATTCTTGAAATCGAAATCGGCGTTGTCGGTGGAGAAGAAGATGGTGTTGAAGCAAAGCATGATGCAAAGCTCTACTCAACACCTGAAGATGCTTTGATGACACTTGAAACATTGGGTAACGGCGAGAACGGCCGCTACATGGTTGCTGCAACATTCGGAAACGTTCATGGTGTTTACAAGCCAGGAAACGTTGTTCTTAGCCCAGGAATCTTGAAGGATCTACAAGATGCAGTTGCTGCAAAGCTTGGACAGGCTGCAGGAAGCAAGCCAATGGACCTCGTTTTCCACGGTGGTTCAGGTTCACTTCTCTCAGAGATCCGCGATTCACTTGATTATGGCGTTGTAAAGATGAATATCGATACAGATACTCAGTACGCATTTACACGTCCAGTTGTAGATCACATCATGAAGAACTACGACGGCGTCTTGAAGATCGATGGCGAAATCGGAAATAAGAAGGCTTACGATCCACGTGCGTGGGGTAAGGCTGCAGAAGCAGGAATCGCAGCACGCGTTGCACTTGCTTGTGAAGACCTTCGTTCAACCGGTACATCACTTCTTAAGTAATTAGTTCACCTACGAGTCGGAAAGGCTTTATCCATGCCTGCATTAGTTCTACTGGGAGCACAGTGGGGTGATGAGGGCAAGGGTAAAGCTACCGACTTGCTCGGTGATCGCGTCGATTATGTAGTTCGCTATCAAGGCGGCAACAACGCAGGACACACAGTTGTTATCGGAGATCAGAAGTACGCGCTTCACTTACTTCCATCCGGAATTCTTTCTCCTAACGTTGTTCCGGTAATTGCAAATGGTGTTGTTATCGATCCAGCAGTGTTGTTGCAAGAAATCAATGGACTTACAGAGCGCGGAATCGATTGCAGCAAGTTGGTTATCTCAACTAATGCTCACTTAATTACTCCGTATCACCGCACCATCGATAAGGTTTCAGAGCGCTTCTTGGGTAAGTCGAAGATCGGCACAACAGGTCGCGGAATCGGACCTGCATATGCTGACAAGATCAACCGCATCGGTATTCGCGTACAAGATCTCTTCGATCCATCAATTCTTCGCCAGAAGCTGGAAGGCGCACTTCGCGACAAGAACCAGATTCTTATCAAGGTATTCAACCGCAAAGATATTTCAGTAGATGATGTTCTCTCTGAGTACCTCGAGTACGCAGAAATCCTTCGTCCATATGTTGCAGATACAGTCTTGCTTCTTGATGAAGCGCTCAAGGCCGGCAAGCGTGTATTGCTCGAAGGTTCACAGGGAACTCTTCTCGATGTCGATCACGGAACATATCCATTCGTGACTTCATCTAACCCAACAGCTGGTGGCGCATGTACTGGCTCGGGTGTCGGTCCGACAAAGATTGAAAAGGTCATCGGAATCGTGAAGGCCTACACAACTCGTGTTGGCTCCGGCCCATTCCCAACCGAACTCTTCGATGAAGATGGCGAGAAACTTCGCACCATCGGTGGAGAAGTTGGTGTCACAACAGGTCGCGCACGTCGTTGCGGTTGGTATGACGCACCGATTGCTCGCTACGCAGTTCGCGTTAATGGACTGACAGATTTCTTCCTGACAAAGCTCGACGTCCTTACGGGCTGGGAGCAAATCCCAGTATGTGTGGCTTACGAGATCGATGGAAAGCGCGTAGAAGAACTACCTTCTTCACAGACAGATTTCCACCACGCAAAGCCAATCTATGAATATCTTCCAGGCTGGAAAGAAGATATCTCTGGTGCACGCACCATCGCTGATCTTCCAAAGAACGCGCAGGATTACATCACCTTCCTTGAGAAGATCTCAGGGGCACCGATGAGCGCGATCGGCGTAGGTCCCGGGCGCGACCAAACAATCGTCGTAAAGGATTTCATCTAAGCCATGAAAATCCTCCTAGTCGGAAGCGGCGGTCGCGAACACGCACTTGCACTAGGACTGCGAGCAGATTCAGCTTGTACCGAGCTCCATGCAGCACCTGGCAATCCAGGTATTGCAGAACTCGCAACTCTTCATCCCGTTGCTGTTACAGATAATGCTGCACTTACTGCACTTGCAAAGACTCTCGCAGTTGATCTTGTTGTCATTGGTCCTGAAGTTCCTCTCGTCAACGGTGCTGCAGATGCAATTCGTGCAATCGGAATTCCAGTCTTCGGTCCATCCAAGGCCGCTGCACAGCTGGAAGGTTCAAAAGATTTTGCAAAGGGCGTCATGCGCGATGCCGGCGTTCCGACTGCGCAGAGCTTTACCTGCACCACACAACCTGAAATTGAAAAAGCTCTCGATGCTTTTGGTGCTCCATATGTTGTGAAGGATGATGGGCTTGCAGCAGGTAAGGGCGTCGTTGTTACTAACGATCGCGATGCTGCACTCAAGCACGCACTTGCATGCGATCGCGTTGTCATTGAAGAATATTTAGATGGCCCTGAGATTTCTCTCTTTGGAATCTCAGATGGCCGCAACATTTTGGCGATGGAACCCGCACAAGATTTCAAGCGTGCTTACGATGGCGACGAAGGTCCTAACACAGGTGGAATGGGTGCCTACTCACCACTGCCATGGGCGCCAGATGAAATCGTGGAAGAGACTTACGAAAAAGTCTTGGCACCGATGATTGCTGAGATGGCTGCGCGCGGAACCCCTTTCGTAGGCTTGTTATATGCAGGTCTTGCTCTGACAAAGAACGGCCTCAAAGTTATTGAATTCAATGCTCGCTTTGGTGATCCAGAGACTCAAGTTTTGATCCCTCGTTTAGAGACGCCACTTGCAACGCTTCTCTACAACGCAGCGACAGATAACTTGGATGACACCGTTCTTAATTGGCGTGATGAAAGCGCTGTCACAGTTGTTGTTGCATCCGATGGATATCCAGATGCACCGAAGACGGGTGGCGAAATCTCACTTCCATCTGAAGTTGATGCCAGCATCTATCACGCAGGTACTGCGTTGTTGGATGGCCGCTTGCTATCCAGTGGAGGACGAGTCCTGACAGTCACCGGACTTGGCGCATCTCTTGCCATCGCCCGCGACAAGGCATATGCGGCTATCTCAAAGATTGCACTCGATAAATCTTTCTACCGTTCAGATATCGCACTCAAAGCAAGTGAGGGGAAGTAATCCAATGAGCGTATTGGCTAACCGTTATGCATCCAATGAGATACTTGCAGTCTTTGCACCGGAAGCGAAGATCATTGCAGAACGACAATTGTGGATTGCGGTCGCCCGCGCTCAGTCACAGCTTGGTCACCCTATTGATGCAAAGGTCATTGCTGATTACGAGAAGGTCATTAACAACGTTGATCTTGCATCTATCGATGCACGCGAGAAGGTAACTCGCCACGACGTTAAAGCTCGTATCGAAGAATTTAACGCACTCGCTGGCCACGAAGCTATCCACGCAGGAATGACAAGCCGCGACCTCACAGAAAATATCGAAGCTCTTCAGATTCGTGATGGTCTCAATATTGTGCGCGATAAAGTCGTTGCTCTTCTTGCTCAGCTTGCAGCAAAGTCAGCGCAATACTCTGATCGCCCGATTGCTGGTCGCTCACATAATGTTCCAGCTCAGATCACTACATTAGGTAAGCGTTTTGCATCAGCTGCCGAGGAACTCCTCTACGCCTACGAACGCTTAGAGAGCCTGCAAAGCCGTTATCCCATGCGTGGAATTAAGGGCCCCGTTGGCACTGCGCAAGATTCCATCGACCTCTTGGGCTCATCAGATATTCACCAAAAGCTTGAGGCATCGATTGCAGCAGAGCTCGGTTTTGATCGCGTCCTTGATTCAACCGGTCAGGTCTACCCACGTTCATTAGATTACGAAGTTCTCACAACACTTGTTCAGTTGGCTGCATCTCCATCATCGCTTGCAACCTCAATTCGTTTGATGGCAGGTGCCGAGCTTGTGACTGAAGGATTTAAGGCTGGCCAAGTCGGATCATCTGCGATGCCACACAAGATGAATACTCGATCATGCGAACGCGTCAACGGACTTACAGTTATTTTGCGCGGATATGCATCGATGGTTTCAGAGCTTGCGGGTAATCAATGGAACGAAGGCGATGTCTCATGCAGCGTTGTTCGTCGCGTTGCAATCGCTGACGCCTTCTATGCGATGGATGGTCTGCTCGAAACTATGTTGACTGTCCTCAATGAGTTCGGAGCTTTCCCTGCAGTCATCGATGCAGAGCTTGATCGTTATCTTCCATTCCTTGCAACAACAAAGATTTTGATGGCTTCAGTGAAAGCTGGCGTTGGTCGCGAAGTAGCACACGAAGCCATTAAGGAGCATGCAGTTGCTGCAGCACTAGGTATGCGCGAAGGCAAGGCCAACAATCTTCTCGATGCACTGGCAGGGGATGATCGCATTCCATTTAAGCGCGCAGACCTTGATGCGCTGATTGGTAATCCGATTGAATTTACTGGCGATGCACGCGAGCAAGTTGCGCGCGTTGTCGTTCGCATTGAAACAATCACAAAGAAATTCCCAGCAGCAGCAACGTATAAGCCAGGTTCTATTCGATGAGTGGATTTGGGGCAGCGGGCGCACCTGTTGCGCCAGTAATCGACGGCTGGACACATATCCGTACTGGCAAGGTGCGCGATCTCTATAGCAACGATGAAGGAGAAATTCTTCTTGTTGCATCTGATCGCATCTCTGCCTTTGACTGGGTCTTGCCGACTGAAATCCCTAATAAAGGCGCGATTTTGACCCAGTTATCGCTCTTCTGGTTCGAACTCTTGGGGGATATCGTCCCTAATCACATCGTCACTGAAGATGTTCCAAAGTCAGTCATGGATCGCGCTGTCATCGTTCAACCTCTTGAGATGTACGAAATCGAATGTGTAGCGCGTGGATATCTCACCGGCAGTGGATTGGTTGAATACAACGATAACCGTGCAGTCTGTGGCAATGCCTTACCTGATGGCCTGCTCGACGGTTCACAACTTCCAGCGTCAATCTTTACTCCAGCAACGAAGGCAGAAGTTGGCGATCACGATATCAATATTGATTTTGAATCTGCAGCGAAAATTGTCGGTCGCGATATCGCCGAAGATCTACGCGATGTAACTTTAAAGTTGTATGACACAGCAGCTGAATACGCGCTCAGCCGAGGAATCATCCTTGCCGATACAAAGTTTGAATTCGGTGCAAACTCAGAAGGCACCATCACTTGGGGCGATGAAGCGTTGACCCCGGATTCATCTCGCTTTTGGGAGCTAGACGGTTGGACTCCAGGAAAATCACAGCCATCTTTCGATAAGCAATTTGTTCGCGATTGGTTGATCTCAAGTGGGTGGGATAAGAAATCTCCACCACCTGATCTTCCTGAAGAAATTGTCGAAAAGACTGCAGCACGTTATGCAGAGGCATTCGAACGAATTACCGGACAGAAGTTTTAGTCATAGTTAATTTTGTAAAACTAGCAAAGGAGAGAAAAATGGCAACAATCGTGGTGGATGTAATGTTGAAACCAGAGATCCTCGACCCGCAAGGTAAGGCTGTTGCATCGGCACTTCCTCGTCTGGGCTTCACCTTTGCAACTGATGTGCGTCAGGGCAAGCGTTTTGAAATCACCGTCGATGGCGAGCCAACTGCGGCTCAGCTTGCTGAAGTTGAGAAAGCCGCAGAGAAGTTGCTCTCCAACCCTGTTATCGAAAACTTCACAGTACGAGTAGAGAAGTAAACGATATGAAGATCGGTGTTGTGACATTCCCCGGGACGCTCGATGATCGAGACGCTGCCCGCGCTGTTCGATATGCCGGAGGCGAGGCAATCGAGCTCTGGCACGATGATGCTGACCTCAAGGGAGTCGATGCAGTCATCCTCCCAGGTGGCTTTTCATACGGTGATTATCTTCGTTGTGGCGCTATTTCACGTTTCTCTCCCGTGATGGAACCACTGATTGCTGCCGCTAAAGGCGGCATGCCACTTCTTGGAATCTGCAATGGTTTCCAAGTTCTCGCAGAAGCTCACCTGATTCCAGGAGCCCTTACTCGCAATCAGCACCTCCACTTTCTCTGCACCGATCAAGCAATTCGCATCGAAAACAACTCGACTGCATGGACTAATTCCTATTCAAAGGACGAAGAGATTGTTATTCCATTGAAAAATGGCGAAGGTTCTTACCAGTGTGACGATGAAACTCTGAAGATGCTTGAGGGCGAAGGCCGCATCGTTGCGCGTTATGTCGGTGAAAATCCGAACGGCTCACGCAATCTGATTGCTGGAATCTCTAATGAGCGCGGAAATATCGTGGGTTTGATGCCACACCCAGAGCATGCGATTGATTCTTTGACAGGCCCTGGTGATCAAGGACTTGGATTCTTTACATCTGTTTTGAAGGCGATGGTGAAGTAAATATGGCTCTCGATACCGTTGCGATCGCGAAAGCTAATCCAGATACAGAACAACCATTTGCCGCCCTTGGATTGAAGCCTGATGAGTATGCAAGCATCAAGGAAATTCTTGGCCGCCGTCCAACATCATCTGAGCTCGCGATGTATTCAGTGATGTGGTCTGAGCACTGTTCATACAAATCTTCCAAGGTACACCTCAAGCAATTCGGCGAGAAGGCTGTTAAGACTGATGCACTTCTCGTTGGAATCGGTGAGAACGCAGGCGTTGTCGATGTCGGACAGGGTTATGCAGTAACTTTTAAAATCGAATCACATAACCACCCTTCATTTATCGAGCCATATCAAGGTGCAGCAACTGGCGTTGGCGGAATCGTCCGCGATATTTTGACAATGGGCGCACGTCCGATTGCAGTAATGGATCCACTTCGCTTTGGTCCTGCAGATGCACCAGATACTCGTCGAGTATTACCTGGCATCGTCTCTGGCGTTGGCGGATATGGAAACTGTCTCGGTCTTCCTAATATCGGCGGAGAAGTTGTCTTCGATGAGACCTACCTCGGTAATCCTTTGGTCAATGCGCTCTGCGTTGGCGTGATGAAGCACAGCGATATCAAGCTCGCAAAGGCTGCAGGAGCTGGAAATCTCGTTGTTTTATACGGTGCAAAGACGGGTGGCGACGGTATCGGCGGCGTATCTGTTCTTGCATCTGAAACCTTTGAATCAAAGGGGCCTGCAAAGCGTCCTGCGGTGCAGGTGGGCGATCCATTTGTAGAGAAGGTTCTTATCGAATGTTCTCTTGAAATCTTTGCCGAAGATCTCGTCGTCGGTATTCAAGATCTCGGAGGCGCAGGACTTTCTTGTGCAACATCAGAGCTTGCTTCAGGTGGTTCTGGTGGCATGAAAGTGCAGCTGGATAAAGTCCCATTGCGCGATCCCTCATTGTCACCGGAAGAAATCTTGATGTCAGAGTCACAAGAGCGCATGTGTGCAATTGTCGAGCCTTCCAAGATTGATCGCTTCCTAGAAATCTGCAAGAAGTGGGATGTCACATCGACTGTGATTGGTGAAGTAACGGATGGAACACATCTGGAAATCACTTTTAATGGCGAGCTCATCGTTGATGTTCCGCCTCGCACTGTTGCGCACGATGGTCCGGTCTATAACCGTCCATTGGCAAAGCCTGCATACATTGATCAGGTGGCGAAGGAAGTTATCAACCCACCCCTTCCAACAACAGCTGCAGAGATCAAAGAGACAATTCTGAAGGTTGCAGCAACACCTAACCTTGCAGATAAGTCATGGGTTACCGATCAATACGATCGATACGTACAGGGAAATACCATTCAATCCCAACCTGATGATTCAGGAATGGTACGTATTGATGAGAAGACCAACCTCGGTGTCGCTGTTTCTACAGATGCCAATGCAAACTGGTCTTACTTAAACCCTTATGAAGGTGCGAAGTTGGCACTTGCAGAAGCTGCTCGCAATATTGCAACTGCTGGTGCAAAGCCTCTCGCTGTTACCAACTGCCTCAACTTCGGTTCACCTGAGGATCCCGGTGTGATGTGGCAATTCGCGGAATCAGTACGTGGTCTTGCAGATGGTTGCCTCGAGATGGGACTTCCTGTCACAGGTGGAAACGTCTCCTTCTACAACCAGACTGGCACCACTGCGATTCTGCCAACACCGGTGATCGGCGTGCTCGGCGTCATCGAAGATGTCCGCACTCGTACGCCAATGTCCTTTAAAGACGCTGGTTTAGAGCTCTTCCTCTTGGGCGCCACAGATGACAATCTCTCTGGCAGCGAGTGGGCCTATATCCATGGAATGCGCGGTGGCATCGCCCCAACTGCAGATCTTCAACGCGAGATGCGTCTGATCGAACTGCTTCTCTCTGCAAATAAGAGCGCGCTCTTTGCTGCAGCCCACGACCTTAGCCAAGGCGGACTCGCTATTTCGCTGATTGAAATGGTACTTCGTCACGGCGTAGGAGCACAGGTAACTCTCGACAAGGTTGGCGTTGCACTTCTGAGCGAGACACCAGGTCGCGTTGTTGTTGCGGTAAAGCCTTCACAAGCTGCAGAGCTTGAAGCGCTTGCGACAAAGCACTCGATTCCAGTTGCCAAGATTGGAACAACTGGAGGAGATGCACTCGTGATTAACGATGCAAATATTCCTTTAGCTGAACTTCGCACAGCACACACCGAGACATTTAAGAAGTTGTTTGGGTAATTGATGCGCGATCCCAAAATCTTAAGCGAGGTAAAGACCACTCTGGCTTTACTTGCTGACAAGTACCCCGGCAAAGCTATTGAGGTGCGTATACCTCCATATGCTGCTGTGCAATGTGGCGATGGCCCTAAGCACACTCGTGGTACTCCAGCGAATGTGATTGAGATGAACGCCGATACTTGGCTGCAACTCGTCACTGGCGAAAGAACATGGGCAGATGCTCTTAGTGAAGGGCTGATTTCAGCTTCGGGATCGCGCGCAGATTTAAGTCACCTTCTACCTCTTACGGAGCGCGCATGAATCGCAGAGCCGATGGAAATCTCAACCACAATCTTCTCGATGAAGATAAGGGGCCACAAGATGCATGTGGCGTCTTCGGTGTTTATGCACCCAGCGAAGAAGTTGCGAAGTTAACCTTTTACGGCCTCTATGCGTTGCAGCATCGTGGACAAGAGTCTGCAGGTATTGCAACATCTGATGGCGAACGCATCGTGATCTTCAAAGATATGGGCCTGGTCTCTCAGGTATTTACTGAAAGCGATCTCTCGTCGTTGAAGGGCGATATCGCTATAGGACACTGTCGATACAGCACTACAGGCTCAAGTACATGGGTCAACGCCCAGCCAACTTTGCGCCCTACTAAGTACGGAACAATCGCGCTAGGTCACAATGGCAACCTCACCAATACAGGTGAACTCTTTGATTTAGCGCGCGAACTTGAGACTGAAGCCCCAAAGCTTGGTCGCGGTGCAACAACAGATACAGAGATCATGACAGCTCTTATCGGTTTACAAGATCACGAAACAATTGAAGAGAACATCGTTGCAGTCTTGCCACTTTTGCAAGGCGCCTTCTCTCTTGTCATTATGGATGAAACAACGTTATATGCAGCTCGCGATCTCAACGGTGTTCGCCCACTTGTATTGGGAAAGCTTGATAAGGGATGGGCAGTTGCATCAGAGACTGCAGCCCTTGACATTGTCGGTGCAACTTTCGTTCGCGAAATCGAACCGGGCGAGTTCATCGCCATTGATGAAGATGGCGTGCGCTCTCAGATGTGGGGAACGCCAAATCCCAAAGGTTGCATCTTTGAATATGTTTACCTGGCGCGCCCAGATACAACGATTGCAGGGCAAGGAATTCATGCGGTGCGTGGTGAAATTGGCCGTCGACTTGCAATCGAAGCTCCAGTTGAAGCAGATCTTGTAATCCCGGTTCCAGAATCCGGCACACCTGCAGCAATTGGTTATGCAAAAGAATCGGGAATTCCATTTGGACTGGGACTTGTGAAGAACTCGTATGTCGGCAGAACATTTATTCAACCATCACAAACAATCCGTCAATTGGGTATTCGCCTAAAGCTCAATCCACTTCGCGAAATCATAGAGGGCAAGCGCATCGTGGTGGTTGATGACTCAATTGTTCGTGGAAATACGCAACGTGCCATTGTGAAGATGCTCCGCGAAGCAGGAGCTGTCGAGATACACGTTCGAATCTCTTCTCCTCCCGTGAAGTGGCCATGCTTCTACGGAATCGACTTTGCTACTCGTTCAGAATTGATCGGCGCAGAGATGACTGTCGAAGAGATTCGCTCATCCATCGGCGCTGATTCACTGGGCTTTGTCTCAGAAGAAGGGCTCATTGAGGCGACGAAAGTGCCGGAAAATAAGCTCTGTACAGCCTGTTTCTCAGGGAAGTACCCAATTGCAATCCCCGCAGATTTGTCAGAGGGCAAGACTCGTTTAGAAATCACGGAGGCGTAAAGGATGGCAACCTATAAAGATTCTGGCGTTGATATCGATGCAGGAGATCGCGCAGTTGAATTGATGAAGGCATCTGTCTCCCGCGCTTCTCGCCCTGAAGTCATGGGTGGTATCGGTGGCTTTGCAGGACTTTTCGATGCATCAAAGCTGAAAGAGATGAAGCAGCCACTGCTTGCTACATCGACCGATGGCGTTGGCACCAAGACCGAGATTGCGCGTCAGATGGGAATCTACGACACCATCGGCGAAGATCTCGTTGCCATGGTTGTAGACGACTTAGTCGTCTGTGGTGCGGAACCGCTCTTTATGACCGATTACATCGCGGTGGGAAAAGTTATTCCAGAGCGGATTGCGGCAATCGTTTCAGGAATTGCAAAAGGATGTATCAAGGCAGGTACAGCTCTAGTGGGTGGAGAGACTGCAGAGCATCCAGGGCTATTAGCTGAAGATGAATTTGATATCGCAGGTGCAGCAACGGGTGTTGTTGATGCCGACCTTCAACTCGGTGCTCATCGGGTCAAGGCAGGCGATGCGATTATTGCAATGCCAGCAAGCGGAATCCATGCCAATGGTTTCTCACTTGTGCGCCATATCATCGCGACTCAAGAGCTTGATATCACACGCAACTATGACTTTGAAAAATCTCTTGGTGAGGTCCTTCTTACACCGACTGAGATTTACACATTAGATTGCTTGGCACTCATTAAGTCCCAACAGGCGAACTTACGTACTTTCAGCCACATTACAGGTGGTGGACTTGCCGATAACACTGCACGCGTTATTCCTGATGGATTAACAGCTGTTTACGATCGTTCGACTTGGACACTTCCACAAGAGATGAAATTCCTTGCAGAGATTGCATCAGTTCCGCAGGCAGATCTCGAGCGTACATGGAATGCTGGAATCGGAATGAGCGCCATTGTTGATCCATCAGTTGCAGACCTCATCGTTCGCTCATTGGCTGCCCGTGGCATGAAGGCATGGATTGCCGGAAAGGTCGAAAAAGCAGCAGAAATGGGCGCTCCTCGCGCATACTTAACCTCTGATTATCAAAAGTAAAAGGGATTTCAACGATGGCGAGCAAGACAAAGAAGGTAAAGGCAGCGCAAGAGAAGAAAGATCAGCGCCTTAATTATTGGCTCATCGCAATCCCAGTCATCACATTTGTCATCAAGTTAATCACCATGAGCAATACCACCGGTGGTGGTTGGCTCGGTGCAGATGGCGAGAACTATCTCGGCGGCGTTGATGGAATTCTCAAAGACGGTCTCTTCTCGAAGGAGCATCTCTTGGGATATTGGCCAGCTGGTTATCCAATACTTATCTGGTTGATGACCAAGATTTCAATTTCACATATTTTGTGGGTTATCTCCATTACCCAAAGCGCTTTTTATGGTTATGCAAGCTATTACTTCACTCGTCAATTGCGCGATACAAGAATGAAGCCATATCTCTTCTGGATTGCAATTATTCTTGCAATAAACCCAACGCTTTCATTGAGCTCAATGGCTGTTGGATACGAAAGTCCAATCGCGGCTTGTATGTTGATGGTGACAGGTCTCATCATCAAGTCACAACTCAAGCCTGTTGATCGTCGCTTCTGGATTCGCGTTGCTGGTGTTGGAGGTTTCTTCGCACTCGCTTCATTTATGCAACCGCGTTGGGTGCTGACTACCCTTGTTGTTGCCATCATTTGGGCACTTGCTCATAAGAACCGTAAGCATCAAGCACTGATTCTGGTTGGAGTTATGGCAATCATGGCGATTGCACCTGTTGCACTAATTGCGCGAAATCAAAAAGCTGGAAACGGCACTGTGATTTCAACAAACCTCGGTGTCACTATGGCAATCGGTGCTGGTGATGAAACATCTGGTGGATATCAGCGAAAGGGTCCAGAAGTTCCTTGCGATCCAGTTCCCCCTGCAACTACGGTCACCGATAATGAGAAGGTGAAGTGCGTACTCAAGTGGTACGCAACTCATCCAGTAAAGGCAGTTAAGCTCTTCATCAATAAGGGATTCTTCTACTGGTCGCCATGGTCTGGACCAATCGTGAATGGAACGATGGCTCGCAATCCGTGGCTCAAGATTGATCCGATTCTCAATATCGCCCGCGGCAGCCAGCAAGGTCATGACCTCGTCTACGGCGCCTTTGGCAAGATAGTTTCCTGGGCATGGATGCTCGGTTGCATCAGTCTCTTCTTTATCGGTTTCTTCTGGCTTCGTTCCTTCAAAGGCATCTATAGCCAGCTCGCATGGTTGGCCTTCACCCCAGTGGTGATCTCGTGGCTGGTTGGAATGGGCACTATTGGAGACCATCGATTCCGCCTGCCGACGATGTCTCTCAGCCTGGTCCTGCAGGTTCTGGGCTACTACGCCCTTCGCCACAGAGCTTCAACAGGCTCATTTAAGGTCTCAGCCGAGGCCTAAATCCTTCGCTTTGGCCACTTGGTGGCTCTCGCGATAACCTACCCCCCTAGAAATACACATATTTTCCGATGAGGAGGTCTCGCCCATGGGTCGCGGCCGTGCAAAAGCAAAGCAGACAAAAGTCGCTCGTGATTTGAAGTACAACTCCCAAGAGATGGATATCGAACGTCTCGCAAAGGAACTTCATAGCGATGCACCACTTCAGCCAGAACGTGATGATGATGATCCGTTCGCTGAAGGTAATTACATCCCTCGCGCGTAAGTTAAGGCTCGCATGAGCTCTACTCCATACGTTGCATCACTTCGAATCTTCGAACCCATCTCTGCTTTTCCTGCCGCTGATCGATTGCGGTGGGAGAGCCTCGACCTTTCTATCGATACTCGCGAAGAGGAACAAGCGCTCGCTCTGCGCAGATTAGTAGTTCCTGAACCTCCAGCGCTTCGCCCTGATGGAGTTCACGTTATTGAAGTAGATGGAGTGCGTTACATATCTCCATGGTCAACAGCTACTCGTTGCTGGTCAGCGCTCGATGAGTTTAAAGATTCAATGCCGTCGACAGTGACGCCGCTCTTTCTACCTCCCGCGCTCGAAGAAGTTATTACCTCAGGCATGGAGAACATCGAAGATCGAGTGCCACATATTCTTACTGAGACATGGATGGTTCCGCCTCGTTGGTTAGCACTCTTTATTCCAGAAGAACGCGAACGCGGATATAAGAATGGCGTGGCATTCTCAACTGCTCGCACAACAATTTCAAAGGCGCTCGAGCGCGCAAATAACTCACATGCAATTGTGCTTGGCTCATTTGGCGAAGGCGTGGTTGAAGAAGAGATTGCAGATCTCATCGAGTGGCTTGAACTCTTCCACCCGTTGTCGATGGTCGAACTCGATTACGGGGGACTCGCGGGTTATCTTGATAGCACTTTGAAAGCAGATGGCATGGCTGGCATTGAAGATGACGGATCGATCGAAGATGTCATCTTTAGCCTCTCCGGATTGGCATCAGGTGATGGATCTGTTGCTGGAGAGGGATATAACCGCCTCGTAAGCCGCTGGCGCCCAGTTCAAGCACTGGAATCAGCTATTTAACGCTCCAGATTTCCGCTTTACCGTATTGCCTTTTCACCCCTTTCTCCCCGATACTTCCCGACATAACGGAGCAATTCGGACATTGCATCCTGTGATGAGAAAGGGTTTCCACCAGTGAATCGCATTCCTGAAGCTGAAGTCCTTCTCACTCCTCGTGAAGTCGCAGATCTCTTTGGTGTCGATCCCAAGACCGTGACTCGATGGGCAAAGGCAGGAAAGCTCACTTCAATTCGCACATTGGGTGGACACCGTCGTTATCGCAAATCAGAAGTTGATGAACTTCGGGCAAATTACTTTAAGAGCAATAGCTAAAACTTTTTTATGAATTATTCGATTCCACAGTTTGCCCTTCTCGGCTTTCTTACATTCGCTCTCGTCGGATTAATCACTCCACAGATTCGCAAAGTTGCTCTGCACTTTGATGCAGTCGATGCACCTAATCTCGAACGCAAAGTTCAAAAAGAACCGGTTCCCTATTTAGGTGGGGTTGCAATCGCAATCGGTGTTATCGCCGCTTCCTATGGATCAATGCTGGCTGTTGATTTCTCATGGCACACCATTCGATTAGCAAGCACAGTTTTGGTTCCAGCTATTGCAATCTCTGCAATGGGTCTCTGGGATGATTTACGAGGTCTGCAACCTTGGCCACGATTAATCGCACAAACATTTACAGGTATCGGCGTTGCATCAATTCTGATTGCAACAGATACAAGTGGCGTAGCTTTTGGAAATACCTTCCTCAACTACGCAATTACAACGTTGTGGATCGTCGGCGTATGTAACTCGATTAACTTCTTTGATAACCACGATGGCGGCGCAGCAGGTACTGTTGCTGTTATTACATTCTTCCTCTTCTTTATCGCCTACGACCGCCAGCAGATCTTGGTGAGCGCTCTCGCTATCGTCACAGCAGGTGCCACAGCGGGATTCCTCATCTGGAACCGCCATCCAGCGAAGATCTATATGGGCGATGCTGGTTCCCTCTTCCTGGGAATCATCATCTCCGTTTTGACTATTCGCCTCTCACCAGGAGTCGTACCAACATATAAATCACTCGCAATTCCTCTACTTTTGATGGCCGTACCAATCTTGGATACAACGGTTGCAGTCACATCACGTATTTATCGCGGTATCTCGCCATTTCAAGGCGGCCGTGATCATCTCTCACATCGATTGATGCGCATTGGTTTTGCACGAAAGTCGACCGCGATTTCATTGTGGGCACTCGCTGGTTTCTATGCAGCACTTGCCCTAGCTCTCTATACCTGGCCAGATACCCATGGAGATTTGATTCTTGGAATCGCTGCATTTGCCTGGCTTGCAAAGCTCGTAGGCTTCCTGCGAATTCCATCTGAGGGGTAAACTAAACCCATGTCTAATTCAGCTGATGATGTAAAAGCAAAGATGCTCGCTGCCCTGGAAGCAAAGAAGAACAAGAAGGGCGCACCAGGCACACAGAACCATGCTGAGGGCGGATCAAAGATTAAGGGCGGCCAGCGTTCTGGTGGAGCTCCGCAGGTACAGCGCAAGGCGGGACCTTCAGGTTCTGGATCTGCAGGCTAAATAAACTTTTAGCACGTGCAGTTTCTTCTTGAGATTCGCGTAAGGCCAAATTCTTCACGTAACAAAGTTGGCGGATCTGTTGGCCAACCACCACGACTTGTCGTCGCAGTGCAAGCGCCAGCGGTGGATGGAAAAGCAAACCAAGCTGTTATTAAAGAGTTAGCAGCCGCATTTAATCTGCGCGCTCGTGATTTCACAATTGTCTTCGGTGAACTCGGTCGTGACAAGCGACTGATTGTTGATGGACTTTCAAGTGAGAATGAAAAAACTCTCCAAGCGAGGCTTGAAGAGTTAATGGGCGAACCCAAACTTCTGTAATTTCTATGAAGTGGCTCGGGACAGGATCGAACTGTCGACCTCACGATTTTCAGTCGCGCGCTCGTACCAACTGAGCTACCGAGCCATTATTTACTTTTCAATCAATTTCAGATGGCAAGCCATTGAAACTTTAACTGCTTTAGTAAGAAGAAGAGAGCGTGTGGACACTCTCTTCTTCTAGCGACCCGGACGGGACTTGAACCCGCGACCTCCGCCGTGACAGGGCGGCGCGCTAACCAACTG
>CALJUA010000034.1 GCA_937975715.1 uncultured Candidatus Planktophila sp. | reverse complement strand
CGATGCAACGCGTCCTCTCGGTCTCGTTGTCTCACGCAATACGTGGAGCAGCACTTGTGCTGCTCCCGTTTGCATTTATAGCGCTTGTCGCCTGGGCAACTGCAGGAAGCGCAACGGGAACAACAACTGATCCCATTCGCGGAGCTGCTTGGATCTGGCTGGGTGCACACCACATTCCATTTTCATTAGCTCTTCCGCCTACGGGAATTCCAGGCTATTTCTCCTATCTTCCATGGGGAGCCATCGCACTCCCTTTCTTGGCGATACGTTCAACATTTAATCGCGCACTGGATCGTTTGCAGGGCGACTATCACGACATTAATGGCGTGCGTACAACTTATTCAATCTTTTACACAATTATCGTGACGGCTCTTGCATATCTGACGACATCACCAACAGTTATGCCAAAGTGGTACCTAGCGCCGATTTTTGCATTCTTTATCTCTATCGTTGCGACTCTTACTTGTGGTCCACGATTGCCAATCTCGGCACCAGTCATCATTGCAACTCGCCTAATGGCGGTAATAGTGGGCAGCGCGCTCTTTGTTGTAGGCATTTTGATTTTTATGAACTTTGACCAAGTAAAGACTCTCTCTGTCGCATTGCAGCCGGGAATCTTTGGGGGAGCGCTCCTTTTGCTCCTCAATATCCTCTATCTTCCTAATGCAGCAATAGCACTTGCGTCATACGTTGCCGGCTCGGGCTTTGCAGTAGGTGCAGGGACTTTGATTTCACCATGGTGGCTCCACTCTGATCAGTTGCCGGTATTTCCCCTTCTTGGGATTCTTCCTACCCATCGCCACCCGCTATTGATTGCATCTGCTCTCTTCTTCGTAGCAGTCGGTGTATTACTTGTTTACTGGACACTCGAATCTGGTATCCAACTACTTTTGCAAACAGGAGTATTCCTGGCTGTCTTTATTGTGATTACTGCCTATCTTTCAAGTGGCTCATTAATGACAGATGAGATGGGCGCTTTTGGTGTCTCAATTTGGAAGTTTGGATTGACGGCAATTCTTGAAATCGCAATTGGTGCGGCCATTACAACCTTTATCGCCGCAAGAAATCAGCGATGAAGCGCATCGTCATTCTTGCCTCTGGTTCTGGCTCACTTGCACAATCAATCTTCGATGCAGATTTCAGCAGTGAAGGTGCAGAAGTTGTAGCCCTTATCTGCGACAAGCCTGGTGCACATGTATTGCAACGTGCCGAGATGCGACATATTGAAAGTTATTTAATTCCAATGCTTGCCGATCGTTCACTTTGGAATACAGAGCTGGAAAATCTCATTGCAGCTCTACGCCCTGATTTGGTCGTCAGTGCGGGGTTTATGCGCATCTTGCCGGAGGCAATCACCTCTCGATTTAGGATAATCAATAGCCACCCAGCTCTACTTCCACTCTTTCCGGGCGCTCATGCCGTTCGCGATGCGATGGCAGCTGGCGCTACCGAAACTGGCACCACAATCCACTGGGTCGATGCCGATGTCGACACTGGCAAAGTCATTGCTCAGGAGAAAGTAGAGATTCTCGAGGGAGATACCGAAGAGTCCCTCCATGAGCGCATTAAGATTGTCGAACGCGGTCTCATTGTTGCGACCATTCGCAAAGTTCTAGCAACCCTGGAGAAGCAATAATGTCTGATCGCAAACCTATCCGCCGCGCACTTCTGAGCGTCTACGACAAAGACCGCCTCCTCGAACTCGGTCGAGTTTTGGCCGATGCCGGTGTTGAAATTCTCTCCACCGGTTCGACGGCACAGACTCTTGCCAATGCAGGCATCGCAGTGACAGAAGTCAGCAGCTATACAGGTTTCCCAGAAATTATGGGTGGTCGCGTAAAGACACTTCACCCACGTGTGCACTCAGGCATCTTGGCTGATCAAAATAACCCAGAGCACCTGGCAGCAATTAAAGAACTTGATATCGAGCCATTTGATCTAGTCGTCATCAATCTCTACCCATTCTTAAAGACCATCATGTCTGGTGCAAAGTTTGATGATTGCATCGAACAGATTGATATCGGTGGTCCATCGATGTTGCGCGGAGCTGCGAAGAACCACGGATCTGTCGCTGTTGTCTCTCATGAGCGCCAATACGACCACGTCATTGATTCTATTAAGGCTGGCGGATTTACAGCAGAAGAACGTAAGGCACTTGCACTAGAGGTTTTCCGCACAACAGCAGAATATGACCTCACAATTGCAAGTTGGCTTGGCTCAACAATTTCCATGGAGAACCCAGATTGGCTTGGATTGATTTGGAAGCGTCAGGCTTCACTTCGCTATGGCGAAAATCCTCATCAGAGCGCTGCGGTCTTTGCTGGTGGCCCTCCAGGAATCGTCAATGCCGTGCAGTCACACGGCAAAGAGATGTCATTTAATAATTACGCCGATGCAGATTCTGCATGGCGTGCAGCCCTCGATCACACCGAGCCATGTGTTGCCATCATCAAGCATGCAAACCCATGTGGAGTTGCAACAGGTTCTGATATTGCAGATGCTTATGCAAAGGCACATGCATGCGATCCAGTTTCAGCATTTGGTGGAGTCGTTGCATCTAACCGCAAGGTCACCGCTGCAATGGCAGAACCACTCTCACATGTATTCACCGAGGTAATCATTGCTCCCGAGTACGAGCCAGAGGCGCTTGAGATCTTGATGAAGAAACCTTCAATTCGAATTCTCACAAATCCCGTTACACATATCTCTCCGCTGGAATTCCGACCAATATCTGGTGGCATCCTCGTGCAGCAGACCGATTTAATTAACGCCGAAGGCGATAGCTGCGATAACTGGAAGCAAGTGACCGGTGCACCTGTCTCGGCTGCAGTACTCGCCGACCTTCAATTCGCCTGGCGTGCTGCCCGCGCAGTAAAGAGCAATGCAATCTTGCTCGCTCATGATGGCGCAGCAGTGGGCATCGGCATGGGACAGGTCAATCGTGTGGATTCAGCGAAGTTGGCTGTAGATCGCGCAGGCGATCGCGTTAAGGGAAGCGTTGCGGCATCAGATGCATTCTTCCCATTTGCAGATGGTCTTGAGATTCTTACCAATGCTGGAGTCGCAGCAATTGTTCAACCAGGTGGATCTGTGCGTGATGAAGAGGTTATCGCTGCCGCAGAGAAGGCCGGGGTTGCAATGTTCTTCACCGGTACACGACACTTCTCGCACGCATAAGGTGAGGTTGAATTCATGAGCGCACAAATTCTCGATGGCAAGGCACTTGCTGCATCCATCAAGCAAAATCTCGCAGCTCGCACCGTTGCGTTAAAAGCAAAAGAAATCACACCTGGTCTCGGTACTGTTCTTGTTGGCGACGATCCAGGTTAGATCGGAAGAGC